>CAYOHX010000053.1:0-18285 GCA_964403875.1 uncultured Anaerolinea sp.
CTTTTCCAAAGTCACTTGACTTTTGCAAAAGCCTCGCTCTTTCGTATGGGGGTGTGGGGTTGACTTTGGGGAAACCATACTGAGTTTTCGCCAATACCCTTGACTTAGAGTGAACTCTAAGGCTTAGAATGCCTACTTGTTATGGTTTTTGTCTTCAACTAACCTACCCCCAATTTATAAAGTTCGGGAAACTACTCAGGCTATGGTAGAAATGGGCCTCTTTCACCAAAGGGCTGAGCAGTAACAAGTTCGGAATAGTTTTGTTTCACTCGAGAAGGAGTTCGCAATGCAATACCGCAAGTTTGGGAAATTAGATGTCAATATTTCAGCATTAGGTTTTGGCTGCATGCGCCTGCCCATCCTGAATGGGAAATCTGGCGACATTGACCTGCCCGAAGCCACCCGCATGGTCCGTTATGCCATCGACCAGGGCGTCAACTACATCGATACTGCTTATGGATACCATGAGAAGATGAGTGAAGTTGCCGTTGGCAAAGCCCTGCAAGACGGGTATCGCGAGAAGGTTTTCCTGGCCACCAAACAGCCCGTTTGGCTGGTGAACGAGAGCGCCGACTTCGACCGGCTGCTCAACGAACAACTCGAGAAACTGCAAACCGATCACGTCGACTTCTACTTGATGCATGCTCTCAACCGTGACTCGTGGCAGAAAAAGGTCCTGGATTTCGACCTGCTCAGCCGCGCGGAAGCCGCCAAAGCCGATGGCCGCATCCGGCACATTGGTTTCTCCTTCCACGACAACCTGGAAACCTTCAAGTCCATCGTCGACGGCTATGATCATTGGGATTTCTGCCAGATCCAATACAATTACATGGATATTGAAAATCAGGCCGGGACCGAAGGTTTACAGTATGCTGCTGCTCAGGGCTTGGGCGTGGTCATTATGGAACCGCTCCTGGGTGGTAAATTGGCTCGCGATATCCCCGCCCTCCACCCATTATGGGAATCGGCTCCTGTTCAACGCACCCCCGCCGAATGGGCGCTGCAATGGCTGTGGAATCAACCCGAGGTCTCGGTGATTCTCAGCGGCATGAGCACCATGCAGCAGGTGGAGCAAAACGTGGCTTCCGCCGCTGCTTCGGGGGTTGGCAGCCTGAACTCTACCGAGTTGGACCTCATCAGCGCTGTCCGCGAGCAACTTCAAAAGCTCAGCCCCATTCCCTGCACGTCCTGCGAATACTGCCTGCCCTGCCCCAACGGGGTTCAGATCCCCCGCAACTTCGCTATTTACAACGAAGCCGCCATGTATGGCGATATCGAAGGCGCTCGCAACGGTTACAAATACTGGATCAGCGATGAAGGTAAAGCCGCCCAGTGCATTCAGTGCCAGGAGTGCGAGCCCAAGTGCCCGCAGAAGATTCAAATCAGCGATTGGATGCCCGTGATCGAAGAAGTGCTCGGTTTGGGCCGCCCATACGTGATGAAGCCGTAATCCAAACGATTCGCAAACAATTTACTTTCTAGAAAAGCAAAGAGCAGAAGGAACCAACCCTTCTGCTCTTTTCCCAAAGGAGAGAAGATTGCTCAGCCGTTCTTGTTTTTGTTATACACGTCGAAGAACACCGCTGCCAGAAGAACCATGCCCTTAATCACCTGCTGCCAGTCGATGTTCACGCCCAATATGGACATGCCATTGTTCATCACGCCCATCACGAAGGCTCCAACCACCGCGCCGATGACGGTGCCAATGCCACCGCTGGCCGATGCGCCACCGATATAGCACGCCGCGATCACGTCCAACTCGAAACCGTTACCCGCTTTCGGGGTCGCCGAGTTCAAGCGTGCAGCGAATACCATGCCGGCCAGGGCTGAAAGCAACCCCATGTTCACGAAGGTCAGGAACAGCAGCCGAGGGGTGTTGACCCCCGAAAGCTTGGCGGCTTTTTCGTTTCCGCCCATCGCATAGATCCGCCGCCCCAACACCGTCTGATCAGCAATGAAGGTATAGATCGCGACCAAGGCCATCATCAGGATTAATACATTCGGCAGGCCTTTATAAGAGGCCATCAGGATGCACAAGCCCATGATCGCGCCGGTGATGAGCACGTTTTTCGCCACAAACAAAGGCATCGGCGACACCTCAAAATCGTACTTGAGGTTGTTCTTGCGGTTGCGAATATCCATGAAGATCAGGACAACCGACAGAATTGCGCCCAACACCACGGACGTCAAGTGGAAACCAGGGAAGTTGAAAATATCGGGGATAAAACCAGCCGCGATTTTCTGGAATTCCGCTGGGAACGGCCCAACCGACTCGCCGCTCAGGAGAGCCAGCGTCAATCCGCGGAAGATCAACATGCCCGCCAGTGTCACAATAAAGGGTGGAATTTTCTGGTAGGCAACCCAAAAGCCCTGCCACACGCCAATCAACCCGCCGATCGCCAAACTAATCAGGATCGTCAGGAACACATTGACATCATAGCGCACAATGAGCACAGCCGCCACCGCGCCGATGAAACCCGCCACCGACCCCACGGAAAGGTCCACCCAACCGGCAATGATGATCAGCAGCATCCCCACAGCCATGATGATGATGTAGCTGTTTTGCAGAAGCAGGTTGGTCAGGTTGACCGGCTTCATCAAGGTGCCCTTGGTCAATATCTGGAATAACGCCATGATGACGATCAAGGCGATCAACATACCATATTCGCGAATATTATTCTTAAAGAGTTCTTTTAACGTTTTCATTAAGCCACCACCTCTTCTTGAGACATGATGCATTTCATAATTTTCTCTTGAGAAGCTTCTTTTGCGAGCATTTCGCCCACAATCCTGCCTTCACTCATCACGTAAATCCGGTCGCACACGCCCAAAATTTCGGGCAGCTCCGATGAAATCAGAATGATGGATTTCCCCTCACTCACCAGCCGGTTGATGATGGTGTAAATTTCGTATTTAGCCCCCACATCGATACCTCGGGTAGGCTCGTCCAGGATCAAACCATCGGGGGTCGCGAACAACCACTTGCTGAGCACCTCTTTTTGGTGGTTGCCGCCAGACAGGTTGAGGGTCTTTTGTTGAATACTGGAGCACTTGATATTCAACTTGGAGCGATACTCTTGCGTGCTGCGCAGCTCGCGAGGCTTGTTGATGATCAGCCCCTCCGTCACATCGTTCAAATTCGCAATGGTAATGTTGTTCTTGATGTCCTGGATCAGGATCAAGCCATAGGTTTTCCGATCTTCCGTTGCATAAGCAACACCGTTTTCAATGGCTTTAGAGATCGTGGAAACATCGATGACCCGACCATTTTTCTTGATCGTGCCATGAATATTGCGCCCATAAGCGCGACCAAAGATACTCATGGCCAGCTCTGTACGCCCCGAGCCCATCAACCCCGACAACCCCACTACTTCGCCCTTGCGCACGGTCATATTGATATTGTCACATACTTTTCGCCCAGGATGAATGGGGTGTTCGACATTCCAGTTGATCACCTCAAACACCGTCTCACCAATATTGGGTTCTCGTGGTGGGAAGCGGTGAGTCAGGTCGCGCCCAACCATACCGCGGATGATGCGGTCTTCGGTGATGTGGTCTTTGTGGCAGTCCAGGGTTTCGATGGTGGCGCCATCTCGCAAGATGGTGATCGAATCGGCCACCTGGTTTACTTCGCTGATCTTATGAGAAATCAAGACCGAAGAGATGCCCTGCTCCTTCAACTGTAACAACAAAGCCAGCAATGCCTGGCTGTCATTTTCATTCAAACTGGCAGTGGGCTCATCCAAAATCAACAGCTTCACCTTCTTGGATAATGCTTTGGCAATTTCAACCAACTGCTGCTTGCCCACGCCGATATTGGTGATCAAGGTATTGGGTGATTCATTCAACCCCACCTTTTTCAAGAGTTCACGGGTGCCCGAAATGGTCTTTCGCCAGTCCACCACCCCATTCGTCTGGCGTTCATTCCCCAAATAGATGTTTTCAGCAATAGACAAAAATGGAATCAGGGCCAGCTCCTGATGGATAATCACGATACCGATATCTTCACTGTGCTTGATATCACTAAACCGGCATTCTTTCCCTTCGAAGATGATTTGGCCTTCATAGGATCCGTGAGGATACACGCCGCTGAGCACCTTCATCAACGTTGACTTGCCGGCTCCATTCTCCCCTACCAGGGCGTGAATCTCACCCCGTTCGACACGAAAATTGACGTTGTCGATTGCCTTTACGGGGGGTAATGTCTTTGTGATATTCCGCATTTCCAAAATGACATCAGACATAGAACCTCATCCTTCAGCCGTTGGATTCTTCAACCAATCAATCCGTCAGGATAATCACGCTTCCAGCCAGAACATCCGAAAGTGGAAAGAAGGATGACCCCAAAATTTTTGGCGGTTTTATTTCTGACCGGGTAGTTACAATAATTGTATAGCCAATTTACAATTCGAGCTTTTTGAGAGAGCAAGGATTTGGAGATTTGGCAAATGTGGGGGGAATAATCCCCCCACACTTGCGTTCACAAACTAGCTTGATGTGAAAATTACTTGAGCTGATCCTCGGTGAGGTAGCCGCTGTCGATGAGCAGCGCCTTGTAATTGTTGATGTCCACGCTCACGGGCACGAGCAGGTAGGAAGGAACGATCTTGACCTCATTGTTGTAGGTTTCGGTGTTGTTGATCGGAACTTCCTGACCCTTGAGGGCAGCGTCCACCATGTTGGCGGTCTGCTTAGCCAGTTCGCGGGTGTCTTTGAAGACGGTGTACATCTGCTCGCCGGCGATCATCAGTTTGATCGAAGCAACTTCCGCATCCTGACCGGTGACCACAGGCCACGGCTGATCGGCGGTGCCATAACCAACGCCGCGCAGGGAGGAGAGGATACCGCGGGACAGACCATCATAGGGGGACAGAACCGCATCCACACGCTTGTCGGTGTAGAAAGCGCTGAGGAGGTTGTCCATGCGGGCCTGAGCGGTCGCGCCGTCCCACCGCAGGGTGGAAACCTTGTCCATGCCCATCTGGCCGCTCACGACAACCAGCTTGCCGCTGTCGATGTAGGGCTGGAGAACAGACATAGCGCCATCATAGAAGTAATAGGCATTGGTGTCATCGGGGGAGCCGCCGAACAGCTCGATATTGAAGGGGCCCTTGCCATCCTTCAGGCCCAGAGCGGTTTCGATCTGGGTGGCCTGCAGAACGCCCACCTGGAAGTTATCGAAGGTAGCGTAGTAGTCCACATTCGCGGTCTTGGTGATCAGGCGATCATAGGCAATGATCAGAACACCAGCGTCGTGCGCTTTCTGGAGCACGTCGGAGAGGGTGCTGCCATCGATCGCGGCGATAACCAGAACGTCCGCGCCCTTGGTCACCATGTTTTCGATCTGGGCGACCTGATTAGGGATGTCATCCTCAGCAAACTGCAGGTCGGTGTCATAGCCCATTTCGGTGAAGACTTTGACCATGCTCTCGCCATCGGAAATCCAGCGCTCAGAGGATTTCGTCGGCATGGAAATGCCAACCAGCTTCTTTTCGGCGGCAGGTTCGCCGGCAACGGGTACGTCCGTGGCAGCCGCGGGGGTGCAGCCTACCAGGGACACGGCAAGCATCACAACCAGGGTGATCAAAAACCACAACTTCTTCATACTCTTCTCCTATCAAAAACAGATTGGATATTGTAGGCAACTGACCGATCACCGGCCAGGAAACCCCATCAGGTTATATCCCTCGGGCGAGGGAATAATACACATGGTTCAGGCGAAGTTCTTTCTTGAATTCGGCGATTTCCGTCTTCTCGTCAATCAACAAGAACTCGATGTCAGCCATGTCAGCAAAGTCTTGCAGCATCTCAACACTCACCGCCTGACTAAAGCCGGTGTGGTGCGCGCCCCCCGCATAGATCCAGGCAGCGGCAGCGATCTTGAGATTGGGCTGCGGCACCCACAAAGCCTGAGCCACGGGCAGCTTGGGCAGCGGGGTTTCCATCGGCACCACTTCCACCGGGTTGACGATCAACCGGAAGCGCGAGCCCAAGTCAATCAGGCTGGCGTTCAAAGCAGGCCCGGTTTTTGTATTAAACAACAGGCGAGCCGGGTCGGCCTTTCCGCCAATCGAAAGGGGGTGTACTTGCAGCGAAGGTTTATCGCTGGCAATGGAAGGACACACCTCCAGCATATGCGCGCCCAAAACCTGGGCAGTGCCGCCGGCGGGCAAATGGTAGGTGTAATCCTCCATGAATGAGGTTCCACCCGGCAGTCCCGCGCCCATCACCTTCATCGAGCGCACCAACGCAGCCGTCTTCCAATCGCCTTCCGCGCCAAAGCCGTAACCGTCCATCATCAAGCGCTGGCAGGCCAACCCCGGAAGCTGGTTGATCCCATTCAGGTCCTCAAAAGTGGTCGTGAAAGCTTTGAAATTTCCATTCTCCAGGAAAGCCCGCATACCAATTTCCAGGCGGGCGGCTTCGCGCAAGGTGGAGTAACTGCGTGTCTGGTGCAGCTCAGCAGAGACCTTGTATTCCTGGACATATTGCGCCGCCAGGGCATCCACATCGCTTTCCGAAACCTGGTTCACAATGGCCACCAAGTCGCCTACTCCATAACCATAGACCGAATATCCGAACTGCATTTGTGCGCTAACTTTGTTGCCTTCGGTCACTGCCACATCGCGCATATTGTCGCCAAAACGAGCCACCTTTAAATCCTGCGAATCGGTCCAGGCCGCGGCGGCTCGCGTCCAGTCGCCTAATTCTTTTTGCACATCCTCGTCCTGCCAGTGCCCCACCACCACCTTGCGGTTCAGCCGCATGCGCGTGCCGATGAACCCAAACTCCCGGTCGCCGTGCGCCGATTGGTTCAGATTCATGAAATCCATGTCGATATCCGACCAGGGGATTTCACGGCCAAATTGGGTATGCAAGTGGCAGAAGGGCTTGGACAAAGCGCTCAATCCGGCAATCCACATTTTCGCCGGAGAGAAAGTGTGCATCCAACAAACTAAACCGATGCACGCCGGGGCATTATTTGCTTCCTTGCACACGGCGCGGATCTCTTCAGGAGTTTTGACAACCGGTTTAAAAACAACTTTCACCGGGATATGTTCAGAATGATTGAGATGTTCAGCAAGTTTTCGAGAATTTTCGGCGACCTGTTCCAGAGTTTTGGGGCCATATAAATGTTGGCTACCAGTCACAAACCAGACTTCATATTCCTTCAAAGCGATCATACATTATCCTTTCAGGACCGTGTTAATTTGACCAACCGATGAAATCCAATCTTGCCAGGACGATATTCAATTGAAAAGAAAGTGGAGCAATCAATTACCGTTATCGATAACGTGATCGTTATCAGTATAGCCAATTCCCCCAACTTTGTCAATTACCAATGTTGTCTGACAGGCTAGATTCGCGCAACCTGTCCGAAAGCGGCTTTCTTGATGCTTTTTTGGTCGATAACGTAGGTTTTGTGCAAATAGAGCGGAAAACGCTCAATTTGATGGAAAAAAGCAATTTTTCGCAAAAGGCAAAACCGGCTGAAAAATATGGGTCGGTCTGACCTTTAGCGAACAACCGGCAAAAACACTGTGTTCTTCGAACCTTAACAATAGAACCTCCTGATCCAACCAACTCACCCAAGCATCGGAACGAGCGCCAACTTTGACCTGCTGTTTGACCTTGGGCTGGTCGGTCTTTTTCCAACCTTCCGGCACTTGCGGACACTGTTCTGCCAACCAAAGTGACGCAAAACGAATGAAATTGGCAGCAAACACAGTAAAAATCTCCTGTAACTTCAGTGCTGGCCGAGAGCGGACTTTGAGATGGCGAATTTCAAACACCTGTTTACCTTCTTTATTGGCAGCCTCAATCGTTTGGCGGGCATTGTACGTTTCAAACCATGTGGCCGGGGTTTGCGTGACCGGGTCCTGACCGAAATGCAGCAAAGCAGCATAGCGGTATTTATTCTCATCGACCCAGAATCGCTCGCGGGCCAGATCAAGCGGATAAGGAAAATCGGGGAGTTGCTGCGCTTTGAACGTTACCATTTCAGCATTGCTACCCACGCGCTGCCAGTCCGTTGTTGTTTCGACCCGTTGATTGAGTTCACCTGACAACCAGGTTCCATAGGGGCGACTGTACAGTTCATAGCCCATCTCAATCAGCAAAGCGACATTGGCTTCGGTGCCAAACCCGGCATCAATGCGCAGCATGGCTTGCAAAGGTGCCTGGTTCTCAGCATTTTCTGTTTGAAAACGCTTGAGCCGCTCCAGCAACGCTTGCAAGACACTACCTTGTTCCGTCTGCCGGTTTCGCTGCCGTGCCAACCGCTGCTGTGCGTCTATTTGCTCCTTCTCGTTGCGCGCCAGACGGCGCTGGTACAACTCGACCTGCTGTCGCGCCTTGGCCAGATGGCTGTGTGGTCGCTCGATGCGCTGTCGTTCGTGATATTCTTGCGCCAGTATTTCCAAGCTGCGCTGTGCAGCTTGCCGTTGGTCCTCCAGCGATCGCCAGGCTTGCTGGGCTTGCAGTAGATTTTGTTCGGCCTGCGCCACGCGCTGCTTTTGTTGCTCGTAAGCTCCCCATAATCCATCGATGCGCTGTTCCAGTAAATCCACCCGCCGCAGCGGTCTGCGCCTCAACCGGGCTTCCGCTGCTAAAACGAGCGCTTCAGCCTGGGTGCTAGATCCCGTATTGCCCGGATGTTGCGCCACCGACAACAGCAAACGACCAAAGGTGGGACTGCGCAGCGAGACCAGTGCCGCCTGGTAGCCCAATCCGATTTCATCACTCATATGACCAAAGGCCGCATCCGGATAGGTTTGGCTGGTATTCGATACCGGACGCGGGGAGAGATCCGCATCCAGCACAATCCGCCCGCTACCTGCCGCCAATACCACCTCTCGGTCAATCATCGGCTGGCTGATGCGCTCCAACGCTTCCCCGATTGCCTGGACATCGGCTTCGCTCAACTGGCTCAACGTCCGGCTCACACCACTGTGGTCTGCCCACCCCGATTGTCGCCAGGCCCGTGCGACCACGGCATCCTGGTCGAGCGGGTGCGCCGAGAGACTGATATCTTTCAGATGCTCGAAACCACCCAGGATCGCCACTAGAAATTCCAGCACTTTCGTTTGTGGACGGTGGTCAATCGTTTTCTGGTGCAGTTGGATCGCTTCGATGGCATCAATGATGCCGATCGCCTGGGCGTATTGTCCCCAGGCAGCTAACATAGCATGATGGGTCAGGCGGGGTTCTTCGGTTTGGCTCACAACGGTTTCCTCTCAGCGGGATCGCTTTGAGAATAACCAGTTTTCTATTCAGTTGGAAAAGTTCGTTTTTTCGCCGATTTTTGCACTTTGGCGTTTGTTTGCACAAAATCTACGATAACGTGTAAAAATTTAAGGGTTTACGGAAAAAAAATGCGCTGTGGTCCTGGCGACTTGCAATTCACCGGAGAATACCGTAATATAGGGAGGATCGCCGTTATCGATAACAAATAAGACGACTTTTCTCCGGTTTTCTTCTATGGTGTCTCCAAATCGCTCCAAAGTTACCATCAAAGACGTCGCTCGCGCTTGCGGCGTTTCTACCCAGACAATCTCCCGGGTGCTCAACGACCGTGCCGATGTATCTCCGGCGACTCGCGAGAAGGTCCTGGCGGTGATGCAGCAGATGGAGTACCAGCCCAGCGCGCTGGCGCGCTCCATGCGCCAGCGTTCCACCACCCTCGGCGTGATCATCGCCGGGCTCAATTACGTCGGCATCTCCACCACCCTCTTCGGAATCACCCAGGCATCTCAAGGATACGGTTTTAGTTTACTCCTCAAAGTCTTGCCCACTTTCGACTCCCCCGACATGCAAACCTTCATCCAATCCCTTTCAGCCCATCGGGTAGAAGGGATCATCTACGCCGCGCCTGAGGTGGGAGATAACTGGAGAACCGTCCAAAAATTCCTCAATGATCAAATGCCCCCGGTCGTGTACCTGAAGGGCAATCCCGCCTCGGCCCCCACCACCATCTCCTTTGACAATTTCGCCGGGGCCTATGCCATTACCAATCACCTTATCGAACAGGGATACACCCGAATCGCTCACATTGCCGGCCCCCTGGATTGGTGGGAATCACGGGAACGCAAACGCGGCTGGATGCGCGCATTGCTAGATGCCGATCTGCCCGCTCCCGAATCGGCGGTGATCAGTGGAGATTGGTCCACCGCCAGCGGGGCGGCATCTCTCGACACTCTCCTGGCCCAGTATCCTGAAATGGATGCGGTTTTTGCCGCCAACGACCAAACCGCGCTGGGCGTCTTGAGCGCCGCCACGGTCAAGGGCATTCGCGTCCCTCATTCTCTGGGAGTCGCTGGCTACGACGATATTGCCGAGGCGGAATATTTAACGCCTCCCCTAACTACCATGCACCAGGATTTCAACCTCCTGGGTGAATTGGCGGTACACAAGTTGATGGGGATGAACGACCCCACCACTGAGGACCCAAGTCTCTCGGGGAACACCATCATCCTCCCGACCACGCTTAAGGTGCGCCAGTCCACCCAACGGGGATGACCACGACTCTCCCTACAAGCTCATCAACGCAAATCCCAGCACCCCAAAGGCCGCATGCCAGAACATGCCCGGCACAATGCTGCGCGTGCGCAAGTAAAGGTAGCCCCAAATCAACCCGCTGGGAAACCCCGTGCTAAACACCTCCAACACTGCGATATGCAGCGAACGACCATGATACAGATCGATGGGCACATGAATCAGGTTGAAGCACAGCGCCGAGATGACCAAAGCATTTAATGGGTTAACAAAGACTTTTTCCAGGCGGGGTAACAGCATCCCCCGAAAGAAAAGTTCCTCGGGCAGCGCATTGATCAAGAAACCGATGATGTACAAGATCAGCGTTTGGTACAACGGAGCCCGGAATAGATATCCCGTTGCGGCTCCAAAAACCGCCGTCAACCCTACCAGGATTCCGGTCAGTTTCCAATGCGGGCGCGCCAGCCCCATCCATCGAGGACCATAGCCCAAAAAAAGAAACAACAACAAGGTGGGGATCAACTGCTTGATGGTGGTTGAAAATGCCATAAAAACATCTTGCTGAGCCCAATCAGGCAGCCCTCCCATTTCATACACGCCTCGCGCCATATTGGCAAAAAAACCTCTCACCTGCCCTTGAATTGGCTGGATGTTCCATACTTCGAAATCAAGCAACTGTACCAGAATGGTCACAGCCAACAAACCCAAAGCCAACCCGAGTTCCAGGCGCGGGCGCCTCACCGGCTCAGGAATGGGTGGGTTAGGAGTCATCGTCCGGATGATCATGGCATACACCGCCAACAAAACCATGTTGATCAAACAAAACGCTAATCCAACCCACCCTTCCACCACCACAGCGACCACAGGCCCCAGAAGCAGCCAACCCAACAGAAGCGGAGTTTTCAGCAGGTGTGCTTTATAAGACAGAATAGCATCCATAATTGCTGTTTTCATCATCGCTCCTCGGTTCTTTTCTAAAACGTCGTTAGGGGTATGTTTCACGCAGGACCGTGTTCACCATGAAATCAAGGAACCGTTCGTTTTCTTCCCAGATCATGCCGTGCCCCGATTTTTCAAAAAACACCAATTGCTTACTGGGAGCCTCCAATCGATCATAATATGCTGTCGGGATTTCGGCAGGATTGTTCATGTCGTGCCTTCCCAGCACAATATAGACTGGCAGTCCCAATTGAGTCGCATCTTGCCTGAAATCGATGGCCTGCAACTGCGGATAAACCACATTGAACGTATTCATCAATCCTAACAGGTAGTAAATCCTATCCAACCATCCGTATTCCGGCTGTTTGAGCATTAAGAGAATCGCATCCCCGTCGCGCCGAAATTCATCGTCTTGCATATTCCCCATCTCAAAAATTGCGTATTCCCGCCCAAATAACGTGGCATACGGTTGAATTGGGCTCTTCCCCAAGTAAGGCGGACGCCCTTGTTTCTCTAAGGTTTGGACAAAAGCCGTGTCGCCGCTCTTGCGCGAATGCTCCATCACCAAATCATAAATCATCAGGTCCGTGTCCAACACATCCACCATCTGAGCTGTTCCCACATAAGCGTGGAATAGATCAGGGCGCGCCTGAGCCGCCCGCACTCCAATGATCGTACCCCAGGAATGCCCTACCAAATAGATTTTTTCTTCGTCAAAACGCTCGCGCAGATAATCGGTTAATTCAATGACATCCGCCGTATATCGTTCCAAAGTCAGGTCTGCTGTTCGATTACCCGCCGGGTACGATTTTCCGCAGCCGCGCTGCTCCCAGATCACCACCACAAAGTGCTTCTCCAATTCGCTGTTAAAGCGCAGCACCCGCCCGGCTTCGCTGGCTCCCGGGCCACCGGAAAGGAACAACAACACCGGCTTGGTCACATCATGACCGCGGATCATTAACCACTGGTTCACGCCTCCAAGCCGGACCTTCTCCAAAGAAGCGATACTACCCGGTAGGGGCTTGCCATCTTCTCCTTGGATGGCTGGGGTGTGGGCTGCCCATTGCGACCCCATGACCAGCCCAGCCAGCACAATGAGGACTGCTACCAGAAAAAACATCTTACCTCCGAATTTCTCAAGACGATGCGAGCGGTTCTTCGCAGGAAGCAATCCTACCAAACTCACCAGCACGACCAGAACAGCGCCGGCTGCCAACAACACGATTGCGCCCAATGCGATCATCTCCAGGTTGGCAGCGGTCGTCGCTCCCAGAAGGCGTTTTCCAATCAAGAAGTACACAGCCAGCACCCCCAACGCCGCGATCACTCCGAACAACTTCTTTCCTAGCTTTGCTATTTCCATCATGGCTCAGTCCTTTCCGCTTTAGATTCCATCAGTCGTTCCACTGAAATAATATCCAATCCCAAATCCCGGATCCGGTTGAACACTCCATGCAGCCCAGCCTGATCCAACTTTCCACGGATCTCCGTTTCGGTGTCGTTGGGTTGCGCAATCATCAAATCCTCAAAATTACTCAACCAACGTGCATCGATCTGGCCTTCGATCCGGATAGAGTACATCACGATTCGGTTCGATGGAGTCATAGGTCCTCTACCGGATTGAACCCACCAGGCTCTCCACGCGGGTCAGATCCCACGTAGCGCTCGGTTCAGAGTAAGCCAACAACGCCGGTCCGGTTTTACCTTCGAACAACAACGTAGCCTGGACGTAACTCTCGCCGTCTCCGTTTGTGCCCTTGCTGACCACCAAGGTGGCAGGCTTCTCACGGACAGTCAGGCTGCGAGTTTCCAGCACGGTCATCCGTCCCCTGACATCCTTTTGTCCAGGAACCATGTCCGTCAACGCATCTTCCAATGAATCCGCGTCGGTCGTATCTTGCGCCTGGAGCAGGTACAGGTGTCCATCTCCCTCGTCAGGGCGATATGAAATCACCGTATACCCCTGAATTTCCGCCACATATTCCGGAGCAAAACCAACCGGCACATCGAATTCCGCGATCTCCGCCGCTGCTCCCGCCACATCTTCCGCGTTCGCATTGAACGCAGCCTGCACGCCACAAGCCGTGAGCAGGCAAGCCGTCAACCAAAGAGAAATCAGTTTAAGTTTCATATCGATCTTCCTTTCACTTTTTCTCCAGTTTATCCCTCATCTACGCGCCTGTCCCCTATCCCCAGATAGGTTGGATAGGTAGGTTACCGCTCTCTCCCACCGCTGGCTCAGGAAGCATACAAAAAGAACCGCCCACGCGGTCCTTTGAGTTCACTCCATCGATTTAGTGGTTCTCTCGCCAAGGTATTGAGTAATATTTTTGGGGTGTTTGTGAGGAAAAGCCGCACAAACATCTCAAAAATAAATATCACTTATTTTGGGAGAAGACCTTTTAGATGATCTGTTAAACGAAGAAAATTCAGCCCATCACCAAAAGGATTTGTCCCGCCTGGCGGGTCGGCCATCCAGGACGACCTGACGCGAGAGACCTAATAACCTAACGATCTGGCGCGAGCAATGGCTTGAGGACGGTTGCTCGCCCCCAACTTTTGCAGCACATTATGAACATGCCACTTGGCCGTCCCCAGGCTGATCACCAGGTCATCGGCAATCTCTTGGTTCGATTTTCCCGCGACGATCATTTTCAAAACGCGCTCTTCTTGGGGGCTGAGTGGATCGATCAGCTTCTCCCCAGTCTCGGCTTGGGGTCCGCGGTCATCTTGGTTAATTCGCAGTATTGCCTCCACCAAATCCGGTGCAGCGCCCCGCGCTCTGGAAAGCAGATCCGATAACGCCTGACCTTCATCCAGGTAAACCCGAATATATCCCTCCGGGGCAGCCAGGCGCAGCGATTTGGTCAACCAATCGACCGCCAGACTCATTTCTCGGCGAGCTTGATGATAGCGGCCCAGCAGCATCATTGCCTCCAACGCACTTTGCAACCGCTCAGCCGCAAGCGCTCTTTCCAGGAGCGGATGGAGGATCGAGGGCAGCGCATCCAGTTCACCGGTTGCCAGCAGCACCCGCGCAAAGGTCAACTCCTCAAACTCCCTCAGCGGCTCAGACCGGAACGCGCGGTAGATTTCCATTCGCTTTGCCGCCGACTCGACCTTGCCAACGTAAAGATCCAGGCGCGCCAGATACGATTCTGCTTGTAACTCCATTCGCTTGATCCCCATAGAGTTGAACAGCACCTGAATTTCGTGAAGAGCCGCAAAAGCAAGATCGAATTTCCCCTGATACACTCTTACCCGCGCCAGATGCGCCTCTCCCAAAATCACGTCATCCATCAAACCGCCCCGCCGCGAAAGGGCGATCCCATCCTGAAGGTATTGTTCACTCGCCACCAGGTCATTTCGTTCCAGAGCAATGATCCCAAGAATGGACCAGGCCAATCCTAGCGGGTACAGGCGAGCCCCCTGAGCAGCCTGAATGGCCGCCCGACAGGATTGCTCCGCCAGACGAAGGTTCCCCTGCCTGATCTGAACCTGGGCTGCCGCGCAAAGGGCATGAATCTCCAGGAACAGCACACCAGCCATCCGCGCTTCAGAACTGGATTGTTGGTAAAACTTCACCGCCTGGGATAAGTGGTCCGATAATTCGTGAGACAGCCCCAAAGTAAAAAATCCCCGCGCATAAGCTAAATGATTTTCTTGCGGAATTCGCGCCAGCGCATAATCAGTCCGTTCAAAAGCCATCTCGATATTGCCCCGCACCGAATCGATCGATCCCCGGTATAAAGCCACCAGCGCCAACATTTGCTCTGCTTCTGGGGTCAACACCTCGCCCTGCAGTTCCTCTTCCGTGTGGGCTAATAAAGCCTCAGCCTGCTCAAAACGAGTGAGGAGGTACAACACCCGAGAAGCATTCAGGCTCAAGCGTGGCCGACCAGAATACACGTGAGCTGGTAACCCCTCCAGCCAGGTCAACCACTGTGCCAGGTCCCCTTGTGACCAGGTGGTTTCTTTCGCCAAAGTCCGGTCGATCACATCCGCGGCATGATCAGGATCTCCTCCCGAGAGGGCGTAGTGAACGGCCTCGGACAAGAAGCCGTTGATCTCATGCCAGTCGGCCGCTTTTTGGCAGAGCGCTTTCCGCTCCGCCTTGGTGAGCAAGCTGCGCAGGTAATCAGCAAACAAGTTATGATAGCGATACCACCGCCGTTCCGCGTCGAGCGGAACAATAAAGAGATTCGCCTGTTCTAACCGAGCGATCACAACCTGGCTGTCTTCCTGCCCGGTTAAAGCAACGCATACATCGGCATTGAATCGATCCAGTACACTGGTTTGCATCAGAAACGCCCGAGTTGATTCGTCGAGTTGGCGAATGACTTCTTCGGCAAGATAATCCAGCACATACCGATGACTTCCGCGGAACGCTTCCACATAAGCCGCCGGGTTGGGCTGGTTTTGCAGCGCCAGCGCCGCCAATTGTAATCCGGCTGCCCAGCCTTCATTCCGTTCATCCAAGGCGCGCAGCATTTCTTCCGACAGCTTCACGGCGCCCACCCGCCCGAAAAAGCTGCGCCCTTCTTCCAGCGTGAAGCGCAAGTCGCTCGCGCGAAGCTCCACCATCTGCCCGCGGGCTCTCATTCGCGCCAACGGAAAAGGCGGGTCTGCCCGGGTAGTCATGATGAGCGTGCACTGTTCCGGAAGATGATCGAGAAAATATCCTACGGCCTGATGAACCAACGGGTTGGTAATGACATGATAGTCATCCAGCGTTAGCAAAAAAGGCTGAGGCAAGGCAGCCAGTTCGTTGATGAGTTCATCCATCCAGTGATCAACCGGAGGGAGCTGGGGAAGATCCAACCAGGCTTGAGTCTCGCCCCCCAGGTCGGGGAACTCATTTTGAATTACCGCCAGTAAGTAACGGAGAAACCGCCCCAAGTCATTATCCGATTCGTCCAGCGAGATCCAACCTGCCTGGGCTCTCTCGGGCAACGAATGGTACCACTCTGCAATGAGCGTGGTCTTTCCATAGCCTGCCGGCGCTGATACCAGAATGAACTTACTAGACTTGTTGAATCCATCTTTTAGCGCATCCAACAAGCGCGGTCGACTGACGCCGTTCGCGTTCCACAAAGGGATATGGGTTTTGGTCGAAAGAATACGAGGCCCCATACCCATCAAACAACGGGCTGTGCCTGGCGCACGCGCTTTTGAGGTTTCAGGAAATCGCGCACCGTCTCAACGGCCTCATCCAACGTTTTGCCCAGAAAGACCCCCGGCACCAACCCCAACAGTTGTGGATCATAATTGAACGCGGAACCACCGTACCCAAAAACCGGCACGGGTTTCAAGCGGCTAAGTTTCTCTTTCAAATGTTTCATCTCGAGGGCGGCCTCACGCGTGGTCGCGGTCATGATGATCATGCCGGGCTTTTCATAACGAGCATGGTCAACCAGATCATCCACCGGAACATCCGGCCCCAGGAACTCCACCTTGAAGCCCTCACTGCGCAGTAACACCGCCATCATCAAAGCGCCCAATTCGTGCATTTCAGTTGGCGCACAACCAATCATGACATAAGGCGCATTTCGATTATACGGATAGGACTGTAGCAGACTCTGGAGCTTGCCTTGAATAAACGCGCTGGCGAAATGCTCCGTTGTAATGCGGATTTCTCCTCGATACCACGCCGTCCCAATTTCCACCAAACAAGGCGTCAGCACACCACTGAGCAAGGTTTTTAGATCAAAAATCGCCTGCGCCTCACCCAGCAGATCACTGGCATCTGCTTCATCATGGCGCAAAAGCGCCCGGAACAGCTCCCGCGCATAGCGTGCCGGTGGATTACCCGGAACAGCCGGTTGCGGAACCGTCCCAGTAGGCAGTACTTCTGGCATCTTCCCCTGGGCCATGGCCTGGCGCAGTTCAGCCACCGCGGCGCTAATCGAAACCCCGCTGTGCGTCCGGCTTTTCAGCCAGCGTAAAACAGCGATATCGCGATCAGAATACAAACGGTAGCGATTATCGGAACGGCTTGGCGAAAGCACCTCATAGCGCCGCTCCCAGGCCCGCAGCGTCACGGGCCGAATCCCCGTTTGTGCGCTCACCTTTTTGATCGTGTATTTCGGAGTATCTGAGAAATCTGCGATTGTGGTCATGGCACACCTTCACGAAGAAAAAGATAATGATGAAGGGCTGTCCTTTGATGTTGGACAGCCCTTCTATTATACCCGTAAGCTATTCCTTCGGGTTAGCGATCGATCAAGCTTATTGAGGGGGCAAGATCACCGCGTTGATCACATGGATGACGCCATTGGTAGCCTTGATGTCGGTCACAATGACCTGGGCTTCGTTGACGTACACTTTGCCGTCCTCCACCTTGATCGTCACAGGCTGTCCCAGAACGGTGTCAGCACTCTCCAACGTCACCACCTGTTCAGCAAGAACGCTTCCGCTAACCACGTGGTAGAGCAAAATATTGGTCAGGGTCTGCTTGTTCTCGGGCAGGAGCAGGCTTTCCAGGGTTCCCTCGGGCAGAGCAGCGAACGCTTCTTCCGTGGGGGCGAAGACCGTGAACGGACCCTCACCCTTCAGGGTGTCAACCAGCTCGGCGGCGGTCAGCGCGGCAGCCAGGGTATCAAACTTGTTGAACACAGCCGCGTCAACAATGTCCTTGGGCAGGATGACCGTGTCGATGACATGGATCACACCATTGGTCGCTTCGATATCGGTAATCACGATCTGGGCTTCATTGACATAGGCATTGCCCATATCGAGTTTGAAGAACAAAGATGTTCCCAGGGCGCTGTCAGCGATCAAACCGTCGCTCACGTCGGCAGCCATGACCTTGCCAGCCATCACATGGTAGAGCAGGATGTCGGTCAACTGCTG
>CAYOHX010000053.1:18385-31424 GCA_964403875.1 uncultured Anaerolinea sp.
CAGCCATGACCTTGCCAGCCATCACATGGTAGAGCAGGATGTCGGTCAACTGCTGTTTGTTTTCAGCCTTGAGCAACTCGTCCAGGGTGCCGGCAGGCAACTTGGCGAAAGCCTCATCGGTAGGAGCGAAGACTGTGAAGGGACCTTCACCCTTGAGCGTATCCACCAGTTCGGCAGCCTGAACCGCAGCAACCAGGGTGGTAAAGCGTCCATCCGCAACAGCCGTGTCAACAATATCCATCACCTGGGGTTCAGCAGGCGGGAGAATGACCGTGTCGATCACGTGGATCACACCATTGCTGGCTTCAATATCGGTGATGATAACCTCGGCGTCATTGATGAACACCTTACCGCCATCCACTTTGACCATGACCTTTTTGCCAAGCACGGTCTCAGCTTCGCTCAGCCCAACCACGTCAGCAGCCATCACTTTGTTAGCCACGACATGGTAAACCAGGATGTCGGTCAACTGCTGCTTGTTCTCAGGCTTGAGCAGTTCATCCAGCGTACCCGCGGGCAGCTTGGCAAACGCGTCGTCAGTCGGCGCGAAAACGGTGAACGGCCCTTCGCCAGAAAGCGTTTCCACCAAACCAGCCGCCTGAACCGCGGCTACCAGGGTGGTGAACCGGCCATCTTCGACTGCAATGTCAACAATCGTCTTCGGAGCTTCCGTCGCGGTAGGCATCGGAGCAGCGGTAGGCTCCGGCGGTACCGGTGTAGCGGTGGGAGCGGGAGTAGCGGCAGGCGCGCAAGCGGCCAAAACCATCACAGCCATCAGGGCAACAAAAATCAAGCGTTTCATCTCATACCTCCTAAGTAACTCAGCAAATGTTGTTGTTTCTTGCTGTAGTATAAGCTTGCGTACAAAGATATACAACCAGTTAACATGTTTTGTATAATGTTTAATAATGTTTATCTGTGTGCGTTATACATGAGGGTCGCACACCGGCTGTCGTTCAGAGGGAATGAGCACCGTATAACGTCTGGAGAACCTGGGCCAGACTCGCGCGAGCATCCCATGAGGCTGGTATAATCGACCCAATTCCCCTTCCGCAACATGGAGAAACGCCCGTGAATCATTCTCATTCTGGTAAAGAGCGCTTACTCAGAACCCTCCAGCACCAGGAAGTCGATGAAGTTCCCTGGATTCCATACGCCGGAGTCCATGCCGGAAAATTGGTCGGTGTTTCAGCCATCGAAGTGCTGACCGACCCAGACAAGTTGCTCCAGTCCCTGCTGCGCGTTAATGAGGTCTATCACCCGGATGGACAACCCGTGGTCTTTGACCTTCAACTGGAAGCAGAGATATACGGGTGCGAGCTGCTCTGGGCTACCGACTCACCACCCTCCGTTGCCACCCATCCTCTGTCGGAAAGCGAGACCATTCCTGATTGGCTCCCTACCCCAGAATCGGGACGCCTGCCGCTGGTACTGCGGACCATGCGCGAGGTGAAAGCCCGTGTCGGTCAACACACCGCCCTGCTCGGGCTGGTCACTGGCCCGCTCACCCTTGCCTCGCATCTGCGCGGCACCGAACTATTCCTCGACCTGGTTTACAACCCCGATTACGTCAGACGCCTCATCGAACACTGTCGCGCCGTTGCTGAGCGCATCACTGATCTTTACCTCGAAGCTGGAATGGATATCGTCGCCCTGGTTGACCCGTTGGTCTCCCAGGTCTCGCCCCGCAACTTCACCCAATATCTTGCCGAGCCGTATACCCAGCTCTTTCGACACACCCAAGATTGTGGCGCGTTTTCAGCGCTCTTCGTGTGTGGCGACGCCACCAAAAGCCTGGAAGTCATGTGCAAGACCGCGCCCAACATCTTGGCGGTAGATGAGAATATCAACATGCTCAACGCCAAGCAGATCACCGATCGCTACAATGTAGTCCTGGCAGGTAATATTCCTCTAACTACACGCATGTTGCTGGGCTCGCAACTGGACAACATGCAATTTGTTGTCGATTTTCTTGATACATTGGACCACCGCAACCTGATTCTCTCCCCCGGATGCGACATGCCCTACGATACCCCAATCGACAACGTCATTGGCTGTTTGCAAGCCGTCCGTAACCCACAAGAAGCCCGTGTTCTACTCCAATCCTATCAGGCCGAGCAGCCCGACCTGGATTCGATCATTTTGCCCGATTACGCCAACCTTTCCCATCCCCTGGTGGAAGTCTTCACCCTGGACTCCGCTGCTTGCCCGGCTTGCGGCTACATGCTGGCAGCCGCCCAGGATGCCGTCGGCTCAATGAGCGAGGCGGTGGACCTGGTGGAATACAAATTCACGCGCAAAGAAAATGTCGCCCGCGCTATGAAAATGGGCATTCAAAATTTGCCGGTCATCTTTATTAATGGCCAACTCAAATTTTCTTCACTCATTCCCGAGCGCGAGCTGCTGGTGAACGAGATTCGCAAAGCCTTTCGGGAATAATGCGCATGAACCTGCACCTGGTAGGTGGATTTTTGGGCAGCGGTAAAACTACCGCCATCATCGGCGCTGCCCGGCAGTTGATGAACGAAGGCAAGCGCGTTGCGATCATCACCAACGACCAGGGCAAGTATCTGGTGGACACGGCCTTCTTCCGCGCTCAGGGCGTGCCCACCGTGGAAGTTACCGGCGGCTGCTTCTGCTGCCGCTTCGACGACCTGGAACAACACCTCGAATACCTTCAAAATACCGCCCAACCCGACGCAATCTTCTCCGAATCGGTCGGCTCATGCGCCGATCTGGTCGCCACCGTGCTCAAGCCGTTACAGGCATTGCAAGGCGGTACACACTCGCCCGCCAGCCTGAGCGTGTTCACAGACAGCCGCCTTCTCCTCATGCGTCTTACAGACGAGCCCCTCCCTTTCAGCGATAGTGTCGTTTATATCTTTGACCAGCAAATCGAAGAAGCCGGCCTGTTGGTGATCAACAAGATCGACCTGCTCGCCCCCGAAGAGCAAGCGCAAATCCGGCAGTTGACCGCTGACCACTACCCCAACAAGAAGCTGATCTTTCAAAATTCACGCAACCCCGAAAACATCCACCTCTGGCTGCAAGCCATCCAACCGGGCAGTTCTCCGCTTCCTTCTACATCCCTAGAAATGGATTACCAACGTTATGGGCAGGGCGAAGCTGAGCTGGCCTGGCTGGATAAAGAATTAACGCTCCAGGCTCCCGCCGAGATTACACGCCAGGCAACGATTCACCTGATCGAACAAATCCTGGGGCAACTTGCCGCCGCGCAAGCTGCCGTGGCGCATTTAAAATTTCTCATCTCGTGCAGCGGACAGGCCCACAAATTAAGCATTACACCCTCCAACGAAGAGGATTGGCACGGCAGCTTGCCCGAGCTTGAGCGCAGCCCAGTGCAAATTGAGCTCAATGCGCGTGTCCAAACCGACCCCCAAACCCTCGATTTTATTTTCGCGGTCGCTCTTGCCTCAACAACTCAGCTTCCGGGCGTCCAGGTTCACGCCACCGGTTCCGCCGCTTTTAAACCAGGCTTTCCCAAACCCACTCACCGCTACGATTGATTCGCCAGTCCAAGATCGAGTCAGCGCGTGTTTTGCGCGTCACCGTTTTTGCTGCCGCAACCACCATTCTTTTCTTTCGAGCAGTTCGGGGGGCGTGTTCTCTCCATAAGTCAGTTCATTGAGAAAGCTGTATACCTGAATGATATTACCGCGCAATAAATTGACTGCGGCGGGCTTATTTCCGCGGGCAGGTTGGTCTTCCTCGATCAAAAACCAATGGAACTCGTGGATGAGCCGGTCAATCGCCAGGATTTTCTCCTCGCGGCTGCGGCATTTCGGGTAGTGAGCCACATAGCGCTCAAAGGCTTCTCCGGCGTGGCCCGCAAGAAGTTGTCCATCGTAATTCTCGGATTCGTTTTTATACACCCGCCAGCGTATCTGCCAGCCGCACACCGGGCAGCGCAGCAGCGCAGAGGGTTTGCTCAGGTTGCGCTGAATGATTGTGCTTTGGCCCTGTTTCGCGCAGCGCATACAACGCACCTTGCCTTCCTCGCATGCCGCGGTGTATTCGAGAATACTCTGGCAGCGCGCCAGCAGCCCAAAACCGACCTCCTCGATCAGTTCGTCGTCACACGTTCCCCGCGCCTCATTCACATACAGCGCGCGGATCTTTGAAAGGCTGACCCTGGGGGCCCATTCGATTTCGGATCGATCACTCATGTACTTCCATCCAAATTCGGGAGTCTCTTTGCCCCGCAACTGATGAAGAAAGACAGGAAGGGACGGTCGTTCCTGTCTTTACATCTTATTCTTTGAGCAAGTCCCTGACCGCATGCACCAGGAACAGGTAGCAAGCCCCTTCGCTGATCACGTACTCGTTTTCACCCCAATAGAACGGCCAGTCCTCTTTGTTTTCGGGGAAATCCGGTTTCAAGATCAGGACGCCCGGAACAATGCCACCGGCGATAAAGGTGAAGTCGGCGCGGTTGTTGCCGTAGGCCACTTCCTTCGACACGGCCCCCACGCCCGATACGAAGGAAATATCCGACCCAGGGTGGCAGCCAAATAAGAAGTGCAGCCCGCGATAAACCGATTCTGTATCCACCAACTCCGGGTAGAGCTTGTGCAGCCAGTAGTTGGTCATTGCCATGCGGGTCACAAATCCACTGCCCGCCCAGGCATGGGTGGTGATGAGCACGCCAAATGGGTTTTCAGCGGCAATCTTTTCCATTCCGGCCTGGTGGCTCTGGACCAATTCCTTGAACTTGGCCGCAAAAGGCCGGTCCAGATATGAAATTACCTGCGCAACGACCCCGGCGTGCCAGCCGAACTGCTTTTCTACGGTTGGCCATAAGGCCTGCACGCGCTCTTTATACTTCCCCTCGCCGGTGGTCAGCAGCAATTGCGCCGCCGCGCGCAGTTCTTCGGCTTCCAACGGGCCACCGGTGGTGTTGCCGTGTTGGAAAACATCCGGCTCATGGCTGTGTTCTTCATCCCACACCCGCAGAGCTGTCTCCAGGCATTCTTCAGCCAACGCATCGCGATATCCACGCAGAGCGCGACTGGCAGCCGCCAGGCCAGCGATCGATCCATAATTTAACGCAGTCGACTTCGAGGTAAAAGCCCACCGGTCATCGAAACGCCCGCTGGTAAAGCCATCCGATTCGTCCGGCTTTAAGTTGGGATTGTAGACCAGGTTGTCGGTTTTGGTCACCGCATCGCCCAGGTGCGTGTATTGCTGTAAGGTGGGCTCCACAATGCCATGAATAGCATGCCCCACCGCGCGGAATTGCGCGATCAGAGCCAACGCGCCGTGCTCAATCTGCTGCAGCAAATCCGGGACGCCATCTGGCGCGTGGATCTCTACATAACGCTTTTCCTGATCCACGGTCGTCTCATCCCGCTGTATGCCAAAAGTCTCCCAGGCAGCAACCAGGTCTGTCACCACGCCGTATTGCGTCTGCGTGCGAATATCGAAATCACCCGCATCATACCAACCACCAATCGCCAGGCCGGGAATATGCTCGCCAGGTTGGTAAGGTGTGTCTGTCGTGGGTCCTTGCGCATACAAATCGAAGTGCTCGTGATTCACAGGCGCCTGCAAGGCATCATCTCGGTGCGATTCGCCATGCCAGACGCGGTAAGCCTCGCGCACAAACATGTGGTCCATCTGAACCGGAAAGAATACATCCAGGGTTGGGTGCCAGGCTTTGTCATAAACCTCACTGGAAATAGGGAATGCCGCCGTGCGCACATCCCCATACTCGATCATGTAAACTCCAGTGTCTTTCACAGCGCTGAAGTCAAACGTCAGGTAGTTGTAACGCAGATACGGCCCCCAGGGTTTGGCGTCCCCTACGAAGCGCTCTATCCAGCCTCCCTCCGGAGCTGCTTGCAGCAACCGCGCGCTGCTCAAGGGTTGGTCGTTACGGTCCAGCTCGATGACTGCTACTTTTTTCTGCTTGGGATGATAACCCACCTGCGAGTGGGCAATCACCGGTTTGCGCAGCCAACCCGGAGCAGTCACCGCAGTCAGCAGCCATTCCACCACCGCGCCCTTCTTCCCCGCTGGCAGCAGTGTGCGCAGTACGTGCCAGCCGTTTTGAGCCACGTTGCGACCATCGAAAAGGCTCATCTCGCCGGTCAGGCACTGCACCTTGACCATGCGGGCCGGGTCACCGGGCGCGGCAATAAATGTTTTTCCTCGGGCCATCGCAGCCGGGGTAACCGTGCCGTCTGCCTGTCGTTCCATCGGTCCAGCCGGGTAGCGTGGGAAGAGGCTAACCTGCCCGTCCATCTGGTAGGTCTTGTGGAAATAAGCCGAGGGCAAGAATTCAAGGTTCAAACCTGCGCGCCCTTCCAACTGAACCGGCAGCGGCTCCTCCAGGAGCACAGAAATGCGAACCCCCGCGCCTTCCCCCGCCACCCGCACGGTATACGTGAAGCCCTCATCCGCGTAGGTCAGGGTTGTATCTACCTGGTCATGAGCAGCGTCAATCTTTCGCGAAACCAACTGCGGAACCACGTCCCATTGCGCCGGTGTAGCGCTCAGGCGCACGTCCCCGTTGGTCACGGTGCGCATTTCCTGATGAATCAACTCGACACCACTGATCTTGGCGTCGTTGAACAAACCTTCATAACAATTGTTGAAAGCAAGGATGTTTAACCCAGGACCCTCAAAGAAACCCTGGTCAGTTAATTTCAATTTCGTTTCAGTTGTCATGACCTGCTCCCAAAAAAAATGGTTGTTATCCTTAACTTTACCATAAATTGTAAGAGTGTGAGCGGTTACAGGCCAAATCATCGGCGTGAGCGACTAGAAGACCCAAGAAAGCTTTGGATCGGCTCTATCCCTATCTCGCCACTCAAGTTACAATGTTAAGTGAAACCTCTTCACTCAACGATACTTAGAATGGAACCCTATGAACGAACCCATTTCCTTGACTGACGATTCCGGCAAGCAAAACCCCTCTGGGTCGGCCCCCCTTGAAATACTCCCCCTGGCCACCCTGGCCGATTTGCCCGAGAAACTGCGCGAAGGCGCTGCCCTGGCCGGCTGGAACGAGTTGCTGCCCGTTCAGGCCAAAGCCATCCCATATCTCTTCTCCCAACGCGATATGATGATTCAATCGCGCACCGGCAGTGGAAAAACCGGCGCTTACCTGCTGCCGCTGCTCGAAATGGTCAACCCACTCAAAAACGCCACCCAGGCCTTGATCCTGGTTCCCACCCGCGAGTTGGCTTTACAAGTAGCCTCCGAAGCAGAATTGCTGGGCCGCGTCACCGGCGTGCGTTCCATCGCCGTCTACGGCGGGGTGGGCTATCGCGCTCAGTTGGATGCATTCAAAGCCGGCGCGCACATCGTCATCGGCACCCCCGGCCGCATCCTGGATCACCTCCTGCGCCGCTCTCTTTCGCTGGCCGATCTACGCTTCCTGGTCTTTGACGAGGCCGATCACATGCTTTCGATGGGCTTCTACCCCGATATGCGCCGGGTGAAATCATACCTCCCCGAGAACCCCATCAGCACGTTCATGTTCTCGGCCACCTTCCCGCCCCAGGTTTTGCGCCTCACCGATCAATTCTTGCGCGATCCCGGCTTCATCAACCTGAGCAGCGACCACATCCACGTCACCGAGACGGAGCACGTCTATTACACCGTTCCTGGATTGGACAAAGACCGCAGTCTGATTCGCATCATCGAAGTCGAAAACCCCATCTCCGCCATCATCTTTTGCAACACCAAGCTGCATGTCGAATACGTAACCACCGTGTTGCAGCGCTTTGGCTACGACGCAGATCTGCTCACATCGGACCTCTCCCAGGTGGCTCGCGAGAAAGTGCTCAACCGTGTCCGCCAGGGCACATTACGCTTCCTGGTCGCCACAGATGTGGCCGCACGGGGCATCGACCTGCCCGAACTGTCGCACGTCTTCCAATATGAACCCCCGGAAGATCCCGAGTCCTACATCCATCGCGCCGGCCGCACCGGACGCGCAGGCGGTAGTGGTACGGCCATCTCTTTGGTCAACGGCGGCGAGCGCATCGACTTGCTGCGCATCGCCCGGCGCTTCTCCTTCACCATTGAAGAGCGTCCCCTGCCCAGCGATGAAGAAGTGGAAAAGGTCGTCTCAGAGCGGATCATCACCTTGCTCGAATCCCGGATGCGAACTCGCGACAACTTGCAAACCGTGCGTATGCAGCGCTTCTTGCCTCTGGCACGCAGCTTGAATGAAAGCGATGAAGAAACCGGCCTGTTGGCCATGCTGCTGGATGATTTCTACCAGGAGACTTTCCACGCGCCGGTCGTTCCACCGGCAGCAGAAGATCATCCCGAAAAAATCACATCTTCCCGCCGGGCAGAAAATCCAGGTCACGGTGGCGAAGCGCGGCGCGGTGGAAGATCGTCGTCTCGCTCGCGAGGTCGTCGCCGGTAGACCATCCCCAAAAGCAGGGGCAGGCAGGTGTAGAAAACCCGCCTGCCCCTGCTTTTACTTTCCAATCTTCTTTGGTGAAATCCGGCTAACCTGAGACTGCTGCGACATCTCCTTGCGCGAGAGTAATCCGTGCGCAATTGCGCCAGGTGATGAAGTAATATAGACCGTACACAAGCAGCAGCCCGCCCAAAACCAGCCACAACCCCACAGGATTAACCCAAATCATCCCACTGGCCAATTTCTTAAAGGCTGTCAAAGCAACCAGGCTGTGGAGAATTGCCAGCACAACTGGCACAAAGAAATAAAAAGTGACCTGGTGAAATATCGAGCGATTGATCTGCCCGTCGTCCGCCCCCAGATGATGCAGGTTCTGGTAATGATGCGAGCTTTCCACCGTTTCAATCAATTGCTGCAGCCCCAAAACGCTGGCGCAGGTCAACAGCAAGATAATCTCCACAAAAAGGCCGGGGAACATGATGAACACCTGGACCATTTTTAGACTGGCAGCTTCTTCCTGCTTCGAGGTCCAGTACCCCCCACCTACCCGGTAAATTTCGTTCAAAAGGCTTTCTTCAACAATCGCATCATCCCCGTTTGCGTAATCGTACATCAAAGTAGTTTGTGCTCCGTCTACCGGCATTCGCATTGCCACCGTATCTAGCGCGATCAGCATGCAAGGACCGGCAGTCACCGCGGAAACAAAAGGCTCAGTCACCACTTGCGTAACTGGATACGAGGCTTCTGCCAGATGGACGGAGAGGCCCTGATTCACCGCTGTTTGGATTTGCTCACTCAATAAAGCGTCTTGAGAGCCCGTCTGTACAACAATGGCCCCGTTTTCCGGTCGTACCGGGCTCAAGCCTTTTGCCTGCCGGACCGCATTATATTCACTCAAACCAACCAGGGAGCATGCCCCATCATTGGATAGGATCGCCGTCTCATTCTGTTTCGCATCATCCGGCAATATCAGATCCGACGATGCAATCTCTGTCACATACCGTGTAATGGAAAGTTTTTTCAGTACCGGATTCTGAGGGTTTGCATTCGCCGCCCCATCAAAACCGTCCAGATTGCCGGGGTCCAGGTACAGGACAGCATAAGCATACGGTAGATCTCCGGCCTTCTCTTGATCAAATATCGATTGAAACGCCACCAAGAAAACTACCGACGTAATGATCATGGCCAGCAAAATGTTGGTGGCGGTCAGCACCAGGGTGTTCGAGTTGATCTTCTTCATGATCTGCTGCATGGTAAAGGTGTTCAACCCTTTCCACCGAAACCGGTCAAGATGCCGAAATAGATCAAAGATAAACCCTATCCCAGCGTAGAAAAAACCAAAACTCCCCACAATCATGAGCCCAGCCACCAACAAATACACCGGGCTGGCTGGATCGAAACTTGGGCTGGCGATAGCCTGGAAACCAATCCAATAGCCACTACCCAAAATCACCCATGAGGCAAAACCAAAGATTGCCGTTACCCAACGATTACGCGCTTTATACCCTTCATTCGTTCGGGTAGCAGTCAGCAATGTAGCCAGGCTGTGCCGAGATACAGCGAACGAGCTCATGACCCCGACGCCAACGAAAATCAATCCGTAAAGAATACTGGTCAACAAGGCTGAATACAGCGAGAAGGACAACAACCGCATCGGCAGGGATACTTGGAGAATCATCGCAAAGACCATGTTGAGCAAGCCTGAAAAGAAGACTCCGGCAACGACCCCCAACGCGCAGGCCATCAGCCCCACCGCCAACGTCTCTACAAACAACAGGCGCGCCACTGCGCCCTGACTCATCCCCAACAGCAGATAGGTTCCCCATTCACGCTTGCGCCGGCGGATGATAAAGCTATTGGAATACAGCACCAACGCAGCCACAATAAACGCCACAAAAAAAGAAATTGCGCCCAGCAACACGGCAATCAGGCTCGTGTCCATTCCTGCCTCTCGACAAACTTCCACAATCACTGGCTGGTCTTTGAGCGAATTGAACGAGTAAAAAATCATCACCGACAGCACGATGGTGAAAAAGTAAATCGCGTAATCCCGCAGGCTGCGCCGCATATTGCGGTAGGCAAGTTTCAAGTAAATCATTCGGTCTCCTTTTCACCCACCCGGGCAACCACCGAGAGTATCTGGTCAAAAAACACCCGCCGGGGCTGTTGCGAATCGCGGCGCAGCTCATGAATCAGGCGACCATCCTGCAAGAAAACGATGCGGTTGCAGTAGCTGGCGGCTGTCGCGTCGTGTGTCACCATTAAGATGGTTATGCCAAGGCTGTGGTTCATGGTTTCCAGGGTTTGGAGCAACACCCTGGCCGAATTGGAATCCAAAGCCCCAGTAGGCTCATCAGCCAGCACCAGGGTTGGGTTGGAGATGATCGCACGCGCGGCGGCAGAGCGTTGCTTCTGACCACCCGAAATTTGGGCTGGAAATTTATCGAGAATGTCTTGTAGCCCAAACGTCTGCGAAACCGCAGCCAGCCGGGCATGGATTTCAGCCGGAGGTCGGTTGGCGATCGCCAACGGCAGGCAAATATTCTCCCTCACGGTCAGGGTATCCAGCAAGTTATAGTCCTGAAAAATGAACCCCAGGTGGTCTCTCCGAAAGCGTGAAAGATCTCCCTTTCCCATGCGTTGGGTGTCTTGTCCATTCATCATCACCACTCCCTGGTTGCCTCGGTCAATGGTTGCAATGATGTTGAGCAAGGTGGTCTTTCCCGATCCGCTGGGACCCATGACCCCCAAGAACTCCCCCTTGCTCACCGTAAGATTCAAGCCACTCAAGGCCGGATAATGGTTTCCTCGAAACCCGTAGACTTTCTTTAGATCCGAAATTTGTAAAATAGATTCCATTGGAACATCTCCATAGCAGAAAATTGGTTCTCTGGGAGTTACCGTGGTAGCTGCCGCATTTTGGGGTGTAACACCCAAAATCCGGGGTTCACCGCGCCAATTCCCAATGACCCGGAAAATTTGAACAGGTCAATACTAAACCGCAGAAGTAACATGAACGTGTCATGATTGTCGCAATTCGGTCGCAAGAATTCGTTTGCGAATTTCTACTTGACAAGTTCCTCCGACCTTGCTATAATGCAACCGGTTGCAAAGACAAGGATGAATTGATGGGCAAAAAGACCGTTCAAACGATTGAAGATATCGCTCAGATCGCCGGGGTTTCAAAATCCACGGTCTCGCGCGCTTTGAACGACAGCCCGCTCATCAAACAAGAAACCAGAGAGCGCATTCAGGCCATCGCCCGCGAGCACAATTTCCGCATCAACGCCCCGGCACGCTGCCTGAGTCTGCGCCAAAGCCGCACGGTGGCGTTTGTCACCCACGCCTATCATTCCGAATTTTCGGTCGAAGACCTGTTCGGATTGGAGATTATGGGCGGTGTCGCTTCTTCGCTGCACGCGCTAGGCTATGATTTCCTGGTCATCCATGTCAACCCGCGTGATACAGGCTGGGCCAATCAATACCTGGATAGCGGTAAAGTGGACGGCTTCATCTTGATGACCGGTTCTCGCAAGCAAGCCCACATCAAAGCCTTGGCCGACATGGGCGCCCCTTTCATCATCTGGGGTCTCCCAGCGCCAAAGTTCAACTGTTGTTCAGTCGCCGGGGACAACTTCAACGGTGGTAGACTGGCAGCCGAGCACCTGCTCCGTACGGGGAGGCAGCGGATTGCCTTCCTGGGCGGTCCCGCGGAGGAAGTTGAAGTCCAGCACCGCTTCACCGGCTTCGAAGCCGCCCTGCAAGCCGCGGGAGTCAGTATCGATCCCGCCATGATCGCTTACGGGGACTACTCGCACAGTTCGGGTATCACTGCGATGCAGCGCCTGCTTGAGCAAGCCCCCGATCTCGACGCAGTTTTTGTCAACAGCGACCTGATGGCCATTGGCGCGATCAACACCCTGCAAAACAGGGGGAAGCGTGTTCCAGAAGATGTAGCTGTGATCGGCTTCGACGATCTTTCTATTGCCGCTTACAATAACCTGCCCCTCACCACCATCCGGCAAAATATTCCTCTGGCGGGCAGGCTGCTGGCGCAAACGCTTGTCCAATATATCCAGACCGGCGTGGTTACCAATGTGACCATACCCGTCGAACTGGTCGTCCGTAAATCCGCATAAACTGCGATCCAGGATTTTTTTTAGCCCTGATTGCAACCGGTTGCATTTTTTTAGGAGGCATACCATGTTTCAACCCCATCTAGCCAACGCAGTCGTCGATTGGGAACGCAGAATAGAGATCGAAGATCAACGGCGCGCGCAGCACCGTTACGAGCCTTACATGAACTATCTGGCCCCACTCCCACCCCACCAGGAAGAGCGCACATCCATCTTCACCCGGCTCCTTGGCCTGTTCAGAGAACGTAACGCAGCCCCATGCTGCTACGCTCCCGGAAGCACCTATGGAATCCAGCCAGGATAGCGGCTCTCTTTCTCCTTGTCCGCGCACACCGCGCGCCAATCGTGGCGCGCGGTGTGCATTTCAACGCTTCCTTCACCGAATCACTATTCCGCTCATCCTTTCATTTTATCTTACCAAAGATTATACAAAAACTGTACAATTAATGGTTCTCTGGGAATCGCCGTGGTAGGGGCCACATATGGGGGTCAGGCGAGACCA
>CAYOHX010000054.1:0-30542 GCA_964403875.1 uncultured Anaerolinea sp.
CTTACGCAGGGCGGGGAGGGTGGGCTCGATGATAGGCGCGGGCCGGACCGACTGCATGGCGGCGCGAATATCTTTCAATCCGGAGCCGGTGTTGATGACCAAAATTGGGTCTTCCGAGTCGATGATGCCCTGATCCAGCGCTGACAACAATCCGGCGTAGGCGGCCGCCCCGGCAGGTTCGGCAAAGATTCCAGCGCTGCCCAACAGGGGGATGGCCTTGAGGATCGCTTCGTCACTCACTTTTAAGTACGCCCCGCCGGTTTGTTGCGCGGCCCGCACCGCTCGCACGCCATCGCGGGGCAGGTCAACAGAGATGCTGTCGGCCAGGGTGTGCGATTCCACGGGTTGGATGGTTTCGCTGCGGGCTTTCCAGGCATTCGCGATGGCAGCCGAACCATCCGACTGCACCCCGAACAGGCGCGGCATGTGGTCCAGCCAACCCAGAGCGAACAGGTCTTTGAAACCTTTGTGAATGCCGGAAATGATGTTGCCATCGCCCACGGAGACAAAGATGCACAGGCTCCGGGATAATCCGCTCAGGCGCGGGAAAAGGGTCTCCCATATTTCGTAAGCGGCGGTTTTTTTTCCCTCCACCGTGAAGGGGTTGTATCCGGTATTGCGGCAGTACCAGCCGTATTCTTGGGCGGCCTGCACAGAGAGGTCGAAGGCCATGTCGTAATTGCCCTCTACCAGGATGACTTGCGCGCCATAAACCAATAGTTGGGCAACTTTGGCGGGCGGAGCGGTGCGAGGGGCAAAGATCACCGCGCGCATACCCACCGCCGCGGCCATGCCAGCTAAAGCAGCCCCGGCGTTGCCGGTGGAAGCGGTGACCAGAACAGGCGCGTTGATTTGCTGGGCACGGGCGACCACCACGGCGCTGGCGCGATCTTTGAAGGAAGCGGTTGGGTTGCGGCCTTCATCCTTGATCCACAGGCGGGGCAGGCCCAACTGACGAGCGAGCATTGGCGGGGCAAACAGCGGTGTCCAACCGGCGGCGCGCAAGGGGGTTCCCATCCCGCCGGGGTCCGTCACCGGCAGGAGAGGCAGATAGCGCCACAAGGATGCCTCACGGGTTGGATCGGAGAACACGCCGAACGAGCCGCGGCGGATGGTATCCAGATCGAGGTTTACATCCAGGTTGCCGCCGTCTCGCGGGCAAACATAAACCACCTCGTGCGGGGCATACTGCGTGCCGCACAGAGAACAGGTATAACCCAGGAAGGGGGAGGGTTGGGTCATGGCAATACGCTTGAGTTAAAGTCCTCGTTCTCCACGAATGTAAGGAACGCCCAGCGCGCTGGGGGAACCAAGGCGTTTACGAATGGCCTCCCGCGAACCGATCACCAGGACGATGATGGTGAACGCGTAAGGAAGCATTTGCAGGAAGAAACCCCAATAGGGATTGTAGTAGAAGGGGTTGGCAACGCCAAAGAGCATGGTGGGCCCTTGAATATCGAGCACCAGGCGGCGCAGCGCGCCGAAGATATACGAGCCAAAGGCGGCGCGGATGGGGTTCCACTGGGCAAAAATCACCAGGCCGATGGCAATCCAGCCCTGGCCCGATGTGGTCAGCTCACTGAACCAACCGGGCGATATCGCCAGGCTGATCGTGCCGCCGGCTAACCCGGCAAACAATCCGCCAATGAAGACGTACAGGTAGCGCAGGCGGTAGACGTTGATGCCCAGCGAGTCGGCTGCGGCGGGATATTCGCCCACAGCGCGCAGGTGCAGGCCGGGGCGGGTGTGGTTGATGAAGTAGTAACACAGTGGGAAGAGCACATAGCCCAAGTAAACGAGCACCTTTTGATCGGTGAAGAAGATGGGGCCGAGGATGGGGATCTGACTGAGGAGTGGAACGGTGAAGGTGGGGATCAGGGGGATGGTGCCGGCTTTGCTCAAGCCTTCGCCCAGCACCAGGCTGACGCCTGTGGCCAGGAAGCCCAATGACAGACCCGACACCACCTGGTCGGCTTGCAGGGTGATACTGATGAAAGCGTGAATCTGGCTGAACAATCCAGCTACGATCATGGCCACCAGCAGCCCCAGCCAGGGGTTGTTAGTGTAGACGGCGACGCTGAAGGCGCTCATTGCGCCGATGAGCATCATGCCCTCTACGCCCAAATTGAGCACACCAGCCCGTTCGGAGAAGATTTCACCCAGGGTGGCAAACAGCAGAACCGTTCCCGTGCTGACGCCCGCTTGAAGGATGATAATGGGGTCCATATTATTTGGCCTCCTTCAGCTCGTCTTTGCGGTAGATGCGGATGCGGTAGCGCATGAGGAAGTCGCTGGCGATTAGACTGACCAGAATGATGCCTTGTAACAGCTTGGGAATGCCGGAGGGTTGGATTTCACGACCGGCCAGAATGAGCGCTCCGAACAAAATGGAGACCGGCACCACGGCAATAGGATTCAGCTTGGCCAGCCAGGCCACGATGATCCCGGTGAAACCGTAGCCCGGCGAGATGGCTCCTTGCAGGCGGTGGACCACGCCACTGATTTCGGACATGCCTGCCAGCCCGGCGATGGCTCCAGAAAGCATCATCACCAGGACGGTGTTGCGAGTGATGGAGATACCCGCATACTGCGCGGCGCGGGGATTATCGCCCACCAGACGGATTTCATAACCCCACTGGCTGCGGTATAGAATGAGCCAGACCACCACGGCGGCGATGACGGCCAGGATGAGGCCGAAGTGGGTGGTGAGTCCGCGAAAGAGGGGAATGGTCTCAGCGTAATCGGTCAGGCGAGGCAGCCAGGCGTTGCGGGGGAAAACCTTGGACATCTGGAAACCGCCATCAGACCACACCGCGAAGATGAAGTAGTTATTCCAGGAGATGGCGATGTAGTTGAGCATGAGGGTGGAAATGATCTCGTTGACCTGGAAGCGGGCTTTGAGGAACCCAGGAATGAAACCCCAGATGGCCCCGGCGGCCATGCCGAAGATCACCATTGTGATAATGAACAGCCAGCGGGGGGCATCTTCGGGCAGAACGGGCAGTAGCACCACAGCGCTGGCGCCGAACGCGCCGATGAAGAACTGCCCTTCCGCGCCAATGTTCCACAGCTTCATGCGGAAGGCCAGCGTGCAAGCCAACCCAACTAGCATGAGCGGAATGGCTTTGACCATCGTATCGGAGAATACCCCGATGTCGCCGAAGGATGCGCGGGCAATGTGGGCGTAGGAAGCCCACGGATCTCCTCCCGCCAGGGCCAAAACGATGGCTCCGATGAGCAGGGCGAACACCACCGAAAGCAGAGATAACACCCAAGGGTACCAGCGCGGCGGCTGCGTCAGGCGAGGTTCCAGTTCCACCCGGAAAGGCAGGCGGTCAAAAAGCTTATTCATGGTCGGCCTCCGTGTGGTCGTCAAGCTGATCCTGGCGCATGCCGGTCATCATCAAGCCAATGTGTTCGATGTTCCCGTCTGTCACCTCTCCCATAATCATTCCTTCATAGATCACGGCTACCCGGTCGCTTAGGTCAATCAATTCTTCCAACTCTTCAGAAATAAGTAAGATCGCGGCTCCGGCCTCGCGCTGGGCCAGCAGCAGACGGTGAACGCCTTCAATGGCGCCCACGTCCAGGCCGCGGGTAGGCTGCATGGCAATCATCAGGGCCGGCTGGCTTGAAATTTCGCGCGCCAGGATCACCCGCTGGAGGTTTCCGCCCGATAGCAGGCGAACCGGGGTTTCCAGGGTGGGGGCCAGGATTTCGTAAGCTTGTTTCAGCTCAGACGCATAATTGTTGGCGGCCACGGTGTTCATCATCCAACCTCGGGCAATGGGCGCTTGATTGTATTTCTTCATGATGACATTGTCGGTCACGCTCAAGTTAGGCGCGCTGCCCACGTGAGTACGGTCTTCGGGGATGTGTGAAACGCCGTGATGGATCCCGGCTTTCACCGGGCGATTGGTAATGTTTTCGCCATCGACCAACACGCGGCCTTTGGCGGCTTTGCGCAGTCCGGTGACCACGTCGGCCAGTTCGCGCTGACCATTGCCAGCTACTCCGGCCAAGCCCACAATTTCACCCTGGCGAACGGTGAGAGACAGGCCACGCAAAGCGTTGAGGCCCTTGTCGTTCTCTGCCCACAGGTCTTCCAACTGCAAAACGATCTTGCCAGGTTGGCAGGGTTTTTTTTGAAGGCTAAAAATGACCTCGCGCCCAACCATGAGGCGGGCCAGGTCGGCTTTCGTCATCGATCGTGTTTCAACGCCCGATGCGGTGCTGACACCGCGCCGCAGGACGCTGACTCGATCGGCTATTTGCGAAACCTCGTGCAGCTTGTGGCTGATGAAGATGATGGATTTGCCCTGGGCGACCATGGAACGCAGGGTGTGGAAGAGTTCATCGACCTCGGTGGGGGCCAGCACAGCGGTGGGTTCATCCATAATGAGAATGTCCGCGCCGCGGTAGAGCATCTTGAGGATTTCTACCCGCTGTTGTTCGCCCACCGAAAGCTGCCAGACATGCGCGCGCGGGTCGACTTTGAGGCCGAAGCGCTCGCTCAACTCGGCGATTTCCTGCTCGTATTTGGGTAGCTGCATGAAGAAGCGCGGCTCGTCCAAGCCGAGGAGGATGTTTTCGGATACGGTTTGCGAGGGAACCAGCATGAAATGCTGGTGGATCATGCCGATACCGGCCTGAATGGCCTGGCGCGGCGAAGAGAAGGAGACCGGTTTCCCATTCACCGTGATGGACCCGCCATCCGGATGATAAAGGCCGGCCAGAATATTCATGAGCGTGCTTTTGCCCGCCCCATTTTCCCCCAAGAGGGCATGGATTTCTCCTTTACGCAGTTCAAAATCGACGTGGTCGTTGGCTAATACGCCAGGAAAGTGTTTGACGATTCCACGCATTTGCACAACGATTTCAGCGGGAGAGGATGGGATGGGTTGATCCATAAGGCCTCTTGAAAAGAACGTACGAGTAAATACTCAATCTGGGGGTTCGAATTTCGACGCCACATAAACGGTTAGGTTGAACCACCCCGTCTATGTGGCGTCGAGCTTACAAGCTTACAACAGAATCATAAATCGGTTAGTTGGTAGAGGGCAGTTCGGCGGTAATACCTTCGGCCCACCACTTCATGCAGTACGTGCAGCCCAGGCCGTATTCGGGGAACTGATCGAGGTCGACCTGCGACAGGGCCTGGCCGGCGGGAACGATCTCATTGCCGGCATTGTCATTGATGGGACCCATGAACACGTCGAAGCGATTGAATTCGCCCGTCAGTGACTTGGCAACCAGGTCTTTCACCTCGGCGACAACCTCGGGAGGCAGCTCGGTGACGCCCGCGGGCATAACTTCGCCTTCCATGAAGCCGAACAGGCCCAGGGCGCCGGTCTCGGCGTCGAAGTAATCGAAGCCGGGCACATACGTGCCGGCGATGACCTTCTTGGCAATGTCAGCGTACACGGGACCCCAGTTCCAATACGGAGCGGTGAGGCAGCGCTCGGCCTTGCAGGAGCCGGCCCAGTCATAGGTCACGCCCCATTTGCCCTTCTCGGTCGCCACATCCGCCACAGCGGGGGTGTCGGCGCCAGTGAAGACCACCTGCGAACCGGCATCGAACAAGGACGCGGCAGCTTCCTTCTCGATGACGGGATCGTGCCAGGTGTTGATCCAGCGGATGTCCATGGTGCATTCGGGGCAAGTCTTGCGCATGCCCAAGGCAATGGCGTTGCCCAGGCGCAGCTCTTCGGGGATGGGGAAAGTGGCCATATAGCCGAGCTTGGGGTTTCCGTCCATCTTGGCGCGGGCGCCCGCCAGCATACCGGCGAGGTACTTCATGGTTTCCATGCCGCCGAACAGGTTGCCAAAGTTGGTCCCGTTGGATTTGATCCCGCTAATGTGGATGTACATGGTGTCGGGATATTCAGCCGCCACAGCTTCCATGGGGTCCATGAAGCCGTAGGAGGTGCCGAAGATCAGGTCGAAGCCTTTGCGCGACAACGCGCGGAAGACCTGCTCGGAGTCGGCGCCTTCGGGAACGTTTTCAATGTAGGCAACGTGCACGTTTTCAACGTTCTGGGCGATATATTCCAGGCCTTCGTAATGAGCCTGTGACCAACCGCCATCGTCGTGGGGTCCGATCAGGACCATAGCGACGTTGAACTTGCCTTTTTGGACATCGGGGATTTGGAAAGCCCCAACGGTTTCGGTTTTCGGGCCGCAGGCGCTCAAAATGAACGCAAGAAGCAGTACAACGGCCAGAGTACGCATAGCAGCAAACTTAGACATGATTCTCCTCCAATGTGCGAAAAACGGAAAGTGTGGAACAGTAATCCAGACAACAGGCTTGAAAAACTTATCTAGGACTCACCTCCTTACAAAGTTTCTCTTTCTTTGACCCTCACAGTCTTAGTCAGGGGATAAATTGAAAATGCCGCCTTGATCGTGGTAGCGACCATGCTTCCACTGAGGCGACTGCCTGTTTGTATTGTACACCGAAAATTTTTGTACTGAATGGATTCGCTGGGTGACAAAAGTCATGAATTTTGGGGTGGTTGTCTGAACAAGGACGGGGATCAGCCCCTCCAAAGGGTCTCGAAGACCCTTTGGAGGGGTGAGCAATTGGCCTAAGGCGCCACCCAAGTGCCGGTCTCGCCTTTCAGGGCGCGACCAATGTTTTCGGGGGTGGTGATGAGCGCTTCTTTTCCTCCATTTTCCAGATATCGCAGGATGGCCTGAATTTTGGGCAGCATGGAGCCTTTGGCGAAATGTCCTTCCTCAATGTATTGCTTCGCCTCGGCTATCGTCATTCGGTCGATCAATTTCTGGTTCGGTTTACCGAAGTTGAGGGCCACCTTTTCCACAGCGGTTGAAATGATGAATAGATCGGCATGGATTTCTTGGGCCAGCAGGCTAGAGGCAAAATCCTTGTCGATGACCGCGGGCGCGCCGACGTAATTCCCGTCACCGGGATCGTAAACCGGGATGCCGCCGCCGCCGACCGTGATGACGATGATGCCCGCGGCGATGAGCGTTTTAACCGTGTCCAGTTCAACGACTTCTTTGGGCAGGGGAGATGCCACTACACGGCGCCAACCGCGTCCGGCGTCTTCAACCACCGACCAACCCAGTTCGTTCTTCTTGCGCAGCGCTTCTTCCTGGCCCATGAATCCGCCGATGGGTTTGGTGGGGTGCTGAAAGGCCGGGTCGTTGATATCCACCAGCACCTGGGTGATGATGGTCGCGACGTTTTGGTTAATCTTGCGTTGGAAGAGTTCGTTTTGCAGATTTTGCTGAAGGAGATAACCGATCAGGCCCTGGCTTTCGGCTCCGCATACATCCAGCGGGGTTTCGGGGATGCCTTCGGCCTTGGCGGCAACTTCGGATTGGCGCAAGATCAAGCCCACTTGTGGCCCGTTGCCGTGGCCAATGGCCACGTTCCAGCCGTTTTCGATCATATTAGCAATATGGAACGTGGTATCTTTGGCGGCCTGGTACTGGTCTTCGATCCGTTGGTGCGCGTTGTCCTTGATTAACGAATTGCCCCCAATGGCGATGACAGCAGTTTTCTTCTTGGTCATGGTTTCTCCTACAGAATCAAAAGGGTATCCGGGATCGACCTGATCAACACCGGGTTTAGCTCATGGTCAGGGCCATGACGGCTTTTTGAGCGTGCAACCGGTTTTCGGCTTCGTCATAAACAACCGAGTGCGGCCCATCGATGACCTCGTCGGTCACTTCCAGATTGCGGTCGGCGGGCAGGCAGTGCATGTAAATGGAATCGTCTTTGGTGAGGTCCATGCGGCGCTGATCGGTGATCCAGTCGCGGTATTTCTCGATAAGCGCTTTGCCTTCTTCTTTGCCGGTGGTGGTGACCAGCGGGCCCCACGACTTGGGGTAGACCACATCGGCGTCTTTGAAGGCTTCGTCCATGTTGTCGGTCACCTCAAAGCCCACCTGATACTTGCGGGCGTTTTCGCGGGCCTGATCCATGATCTCGGGCATCAGCTTGAACTCCGGCGGGTGGGCCAGCACGACATCGCAGCCGAAGCGGGTGAGCTGAAGAATGAGAGATTGGGGCACAGAGATGGGCTTGCTGTAAGAGGCTGCATAGGCCCAGGAAACCACCACCTTGCGGCGGCGCAGATCGCGGCCCTTCTTCTCAATGATGGTCATCAAATCGGCCAGGCATTGGAAGGGATGGTACACGTCGCACTGCATGTTGAGTACGGGCACGCGCGAATGCTTGGCAACTTCGTTGATATAGCGGTTGCCGAACTGCCAGTCGCATTGGCGGATGGCGATTCCGTCAAAGTACCGCCCGAAGATTTGGCCGATTTCCTTGGCAGTGTCGCCGTGAGAGATTTGGGTGGTGTCTGAATCGATGAAGGCTGCATGCCCGCCCAGTTGAGCCATGCCGGCTTCAAAAGAGCCACGAGTGCGGGTGCTAGTGAAGAAGAACAGCATGGCCAGAACTTTATCGCGCAGGTAAGGGTGGGGTTCGTTGAGCGCGCGTTTGCGCTTCAAGTCGAAAGCCACGTCCAAAACGGTCTCGACTTCCTCTTTGCTGAAATCGAGATCACCGATGAAATCACGACCATGTAAGAAAGTTTGCATAGATTTTGCCTCCAATAGAGTGATTCGCGCGTGGGTTGGGGAGCGCGGAGTTAATTACTTGGCCAGCAAGGCTGGAAGAACGGCATAGAATTCGGTGGCCTTGACCACCTCAGCCAGGGGGATGCGCTCATCGGTGGCGTGGGCAAAGCGTTCATCGCCCGGGCCAAAGCCGATGCTGGGGATGCCTGCTTTTCCGGCCCAATAGATTCCGTTGGTGCTGAAATCCCATTTGCCGGTTGGCGTTTCGGTCAAGCCGATCAGGCTGCGGGCTTGCTGCCCGGCCTGGACCAGAGGGTGGTTTTCATCCAACGCCCAGGCCGGGAAGTATTTGTCCACCGGGAAGACGAAGCCGGTGTAGGAGGGGTCGTCGTAAAACAGCTCTTCGACGGTGATATCCTGACTGAATTCGGGGGGAACCAGCCCGCGAATTTGCTCCACGGCGGCTTCTTTGCTTTCGCCAAAGGTTAAGCGGCGGTCGATAAATATGTAGGCTTCGTCGGGCACGGCGTTGATGCTGGCGGTGCGCACGCGCATATCTGAAACGGTGATTTTGCCATGACCCAGGAAGGGATGGTCGCCCAGTTGCGGTTCCAGATCGCGGATGGCGGCGATGACGGGCAGCAGCTTGTAGATGGCGTTTTCGCCCAGGTGGTTGCTGGCGGCATGAGCGCTCTTGCCGCGAGCGGTGACTTTTAGCTCAATGCGCCCCTTATGACCGCGGTAAACGCGCATGGTGGTGGGCTCGCCGATGACCACAAAGTCGGGGCGGATGCCGGGGTCGACCTCGACGAAGGTGTTGGGCGCAATGCCGTCGCACCATTCTTCCATGTTGCCAAAGTAGTACACCGTCCAGCCGTCCAGCAGGCCCAGGTCGCGGGCAATGGCCATGCCGTAGATCATGCCGGGGGTGCTGCCTTTTTCATCCACCGAACCGCGTGCCCACAGCCATCCCTCTTCCACCTTGCCCTGGAAGGGGTCGCAAGACCAGTCCGCCGGATCGCCGATGCCGACTGTGTCAATGTGCGAGTCATAGACCAGAACGCGCGGGCCGCTGCCGATGCGTCCGAAGACGTTGCCCATCTTGTCGAAGCGCATTTCATCGAAGCCCAGAGCGCGCATCTCGGTCAGAATGCGCTCACCCACATCCTTGAGCTGGGAGTTCATGCTGGGAATGGCGCAAATATCCCGCAGGAAATTGATGATGGCGGGTTCTGCCGCGTTGACGTGACTGTGGACCTGTTGGAGTGACTTAGAATCTAGCATAGGAACGATCCTTAAATGATTTCGCCGCTAGGGCGGAATTCACCCACGCGGCGCACGATTTGGAAGCGGAAGTAACCGGGCAGGAAGTAGCTCGAAGAGTAATCCACCACCCGTTCGTCCGCCGAATAGAGGCATGCGGAGAACATGAGCAGTACGTCGCCGCGTTGGATTTCAAGCAGGCGGCCCACCTCGCCGGAGGCCGAATAGGCTCGCACCTCGGCCACCGAACGGGCCAGGCGTGGCGAACCGCGCATGAGCAGCAGGTCGAGGACGGAGCCGGTGAAACCCTGGCGCAGATCTTCGGGGGTGAGTACATCTTCTGGAAGAATATCCACCAGGTAGGCCACCGGGCGCCCGCGAGCCTGGATGACGCGGCTTACATGGATCAAAGGGGAGCCTTCCGACAGGTTGAGGGCTTCAGCCTGCTCGGCGTTGGCTTGAATTTCCTGGATGCGTAAATCGCCCATCGAAACCTCCAGGCCCAGGCGATGAGCAATGGTTTCGATGCTCTCCAACACTTCCAGGCCGGTGTCGAAGACAGCGCTTTGACCCACCACAAAAGTGCCCACGCCCTGCCGACGGCGGATGAGTCCTTGGCCTTCAAACGAGCGCATAGCCTCGCGCAGCGTGGCACGAGACACCCCCAATTGGCGGGCCAGCTCCGGCTCGGCTGGGAGCCGCCCTCCCGCCGGGGTAGATGCGATCAATTCCGCCAGCACAACTTGCAGGCGTTGGTAGGGCGCAACAGTGACAGCAGCTTGAGACAAGACGGCCTCCTTCCCTGAAAAGGGGCTTACTCGAATACGTCAATAACCCGGAAGTGGTTTACGTCCACGAGACCCAGATCGGACATGCGCAGCTCGGGGATGACCACTAACCCCAGCAGGCTCATTTGCATGTTCGGATTATTCAGTTTGCAGCCGCATAAGCGGAACCCTTCCAGGACGGTATCGGCTTGGGCGGCCACCTCGACGGCGGGGCGGTTGGAGATGAGTCCGGCGATGGGCAATTCCACCTCGCCGATGATTTTGCCGCGGCGCACAACCACCTGCCCGCCGCCGGTCTTGGCCAGGCGGTTGGCGGCCTGAGCCATGTCGGAGTCGTCGGTGCCAATGACAATCATCTGGTGGCTGTCGTGGGCAATGGTGGTGGCCAGGCCGCATGGCTCGGTGAGACCAAAGCCCTGAACCAGGCCAACCTGAACTCGACCGCTGTTTCCGTGGCGCTCCACCATAGCGACTTTGGCCAGGTCGTTGCGCGAATCGGCATGGACTTCACCCTTGTGGGCGCTGACGGGCACGAGGAGGTGGCGAGTGGGGGCTTGATTTTCGATGACGCCGATGACATGGGCGTTCAGGCGTCCTTCCATAGCGGGCGCAACCAACCGGAAGTCGGCGGCAGCAAGCGCGCGCGGCAGCCGCACCGAGTGGACGGCCCAATCGGGGTAGGGGATGGCGGGGGTATCGACCAGCATTTGACCATCGCGAGCCACCACTTTGCCGCGAGCAATGACCACATGGGGAGAGAACGAGGGTAGATCGGGCACGATGACCAGGTCGGCATAGCGCCCAGGAGCGATTTGTCCAATTTCGCGACCCAGTCCGAAGTGCTCCGCGGTGTTGATGGTTGCCATTTGCAGCGCAGTCATGGGGGACAGACCTTGAGCGATGGCGTGGCGCACCACGCGATCCATGTGGCCTTCGTTGATCAGGGTGGCGGAATGGGAGTCATCGGTGCACAGCAGGAAGTTGCGCGCATCGAGGCGCAACTCGGTGATGGCGCGCACCTGTTCGGCCACGTCGTGCCAGGCTGAACCGAAACGCAGCATGGCTTTCATGCCCTGGCGGATACGGGCTACGGCATCTTCCAAACGGGTGCCTTCGTGGTCATCCATTGCCCCGCCCGCCACATAGCCGTGGAAGTCTAAGCCCAAGTCGGCTACGGGATAATGCCCGCCGATGACGCGGTTGGCTTTGCGGGTGGCTTCCAGCTTGGCGTGAACATCCGAGTCACAGTATGCTACGCCAGGATAGTTCATCATCTCCCCCAGACCGATGATGCCCGGCCATTCCAGGGCTTCGGCAATTTCCTGGGGGCCCAATTCGGCGCCGGAGGATTCGAGGCCGGGGGCCGAAGGCACGCAGGAGGGCGCCTGGACGAAGATGTGCACCGGTTGGAGAGCGGCTTCGTGAACCATGAGACGCACGCCGCGCAGCCCGAGCACGTTGGCAATTTCATGCGGGTCAACAAACATGCCCGTTGTACCGTGCGGAACCACGGCGCGGGTGAATTGGGCCACGGTGAGCATGCCCGATTCGACGTGCATATGGGCATCGAGCAAACCGGGGGCAACATACCGCCCGGCGGCGTCGATGACCACCGTGTCGGACCCAATGGCATGGGTGGCTTTGGCTCCCACATAGGCAATGCGCTCGCCAAGAATGGCGATGTCGGTATGGGGGACGATTTCACCGGATTGGACGCACACCCAACGGGCGTTACGGATGACCAGGTCCGCGGGGATGCGCCCCATGGCGCAATCAACCAGCGGGCGGGAGTCGGTGAGGCGGAAGGAGTCCATATGTTTTGTTTCAGCCATTCAAGATGCGTTGGGCCGAACGATTGTGCTGTTCAACCAGGATGGGGATATCCAGGCGGGTGTGTTGGCCGTTTTCAACCACAACCTGCCCGTGAACGATGTTCCAATCTACGTTTTGCGGGGCACAGAAAATGAGCGCAGCTAACGGATCGTGCAATGCCCCGGCATAGGTGAGTTTGTTCAGGCGGACGGCGGCCAGGTCGGCGCACTTGCCAACCTCCAACGAGCCGATGTCGGTTCGCCCCAGCACCGCCGCCCCGCCCAGGGTAGCCAGTTCGAGAGCCTCGCGGGCAGTCATCAGCTTGCGGTTGGGGTCGTTGGACAGCGAGAAGCCGGTGATGCCTTCTTTGAGGCGCGACAGGAGCATGGCCTGGCGGGCTTCGGCCAGCAGATGCGATCCATCGTTACTGGCAGAGCCGTCTACGCCCAGGCCCACGTTGACGCCCGCGGCGCGGAGCTGTTTGATGGGGGCGATGCCAGAGGCCAGGCGCATATTCGAGGTGGGGCAATGGGCTACGCCGCAGCGGTGGCGGGCATAGGTCTGAATTTCATCGTTGTTGACGTAGACCGAGTGAGCAAACCAGACATCCCCGCCTACCCAATCCACCGATTGCATGTAACCAACCGGGCGATAGCCGAACTTTTGCAGGCAGAAGGCTTCTTCATCTTCGGTTTCGGCCAGGTGAGTGTGCAGATGGACGCCGTAGTGGCGGGCCAATTTGGCCGATTCGCGCATGAGATCGCCTGTGACGGAGAAGGGCGAGCAAGGGGCCAACACCACCTGGCAGAAAGAGCCAGGGCGCGGGTCGTGATAGGTTTCAATCAGGCGCTGTGAGTCGGCCAGGATGTGCGCTTCGCTGTCCACGACGCTGTCGGGGGGCAGGCCGCCCTGGCTTTCGCCCAGGCTCATCGAGCCGCGCGAGGCGTGCAGTCGCAGGCCAGTCTGGCGGGCGGCTTCAATTTCATCATCCAGCCGAGAACCGTTGGGAAACAGGTAGAGGTGGTCGGAGGCGGTGGTGCAGCCAGAGAGCGCCAGTTCGGCCAGGGCCACCTGGGTGGAGACGAAGATATCGTCGGGGGTCATGCGTGCCCAGATGGGGTACAGGGTCTTGAGCCAATTGAAAAGGTTGGCGTCCTGGGCCGCAGGCACGGCGCGGGTGAGGGTCTGGTAGAAATGATGGTGGGTGTTAATGAGGCCTGGAAATACAACACACCCACTGAGGTCAATCACGCGATCCGCAGTGGGTGGTAGGGTTTCGGTGGGCCCGACTTGTTCGATCAATCCATCTCGGGCAAACAGGCCTCCCTGGGAAATTTCACGACGGAGAGGGTCCATCGTCACCAGGAGATGTGCATTTTTTATGAGAAGTGTCGCCATCACTGACTCCACGGAAGATATATTCGCTGAACGAATGGATCTCCTTCAGTTTAACGACAAACCCGGAAAATGTCAATTGTCAGACAACCAACATTCTGATGAAAGACGCTCCAACCTCTATTTATGATGGGTGTTAACTGGCCATCCGAGCGGCGCGCAAGGTGTTCTTGAGCAGCATGGCGATGGTCATGGGACCCACTCCGCCAGGGACCGGGGTGAGATAGCCGGCCACTTCCTTGACCTCATCGAAGGCCACGTCGCCGACCAGGCGATAGCCGCGGGGCTTGGAGGCATCTTCAACGCGGTTGATGCCCACATCGATGACCACCGCGCCGGGGCGCACCCAATCACCGCGCACCATTTCAGCGCGGCCAACTGCCGCCACCAACACATCCGCCGAGCGGCACACTTCTTTGAGGTTCTTGGTGCGGGAATGGCAAATGGTGACGGTGGCGTTGGCGCGCACAAGCAGCAGAGCCACGGGCATGCCCACGATATTGGAGCGGCCCAACACCACGGCGTTCACCCCGTTCAAATTGGGCAGAGCGCTTTCGATGAACAACATGCAGCCCGCGGGGGTGCAGGGGATGAACAGCGGGTCGCGGCCCTTTTGCGCCAGGCGGCCAATGTTGATTGGGTGAATTCCATCCACATCTTTTTCAATGCTCACCGCGCTGAGAATGCGTTCTTCATCGAAACCAGATGGCAGGGGCAATTGGACGAGAATGCCATTGACGGCGGGGTCGGCGTTGAGCTTGCGCACCAGTTCTTCCACTTCATTCTGTGAAGCAGAAGCGGGTAGTTCGTAACCATAGGATTGAATGCCAACCTGCTGGCAGGCTTTATGCTTGGATTTTACATACGCGTGCGAAGCGGGGTCGTCCCCTACCAGAACCGTGGCCAGGCCGGGGGCGGGCTTGCCTTCAGCCAGGCGCTCGGCGACTTCTTTGGCTACTTCGGCACGGGTCTGTTCAGCAAGTTCAGTGCCATTCAAGAGATGAGCTGTCATAGGGTGTCCTTTCTGCGCAGAGAGATGCAACTCTATTATACAGGGAGTCTGGTCATCCATGCCGGCCATCGTCTTTGGTTTCACCACGCCGATTTCTTGAGAAGTCCGAAATTGATCATTGACTCCGAATATGAATAGCGTATAATGATTATACTTTTAGTATTTAATTAAAGGTTGTCGGGTCTTTTTTAAACCAAACAAACCTTGCTGTCTCGTTCAAGAATCGCCGGGGGGCGGTTTTTTTGATTCCCCGAGCGGTTGGGGCCATTTTGAAAGGAGTGTTGAGATGGCTGATCCTGTAAATGCGATTGTGAAAGAAATCCCCTTTGCCGAGCTGGTTCGTAAGGCGGCCCTGGCAGTGGCGGATGGGCAGACGGCGCTGGATTTCAACTCGGTGCGCACTGCGCAAACCCTGGCGAACACTTTCTTCCCCCCTGGCTCGGTCATTCTTGCGATCATTGAAACGGTGGATGCGGATGGCAATGTCAAAGACGTGACTACTTTGACCAACACCAGTAAACTCTCATTGCTGGCGTATGGCATCCAGCCCACATTCTACGAATTCTCTGAAACCATCATTGATCTCCGCTTCTGGGTGCGCTACTATCTGCGCAGCTACGCGATGGAAAGCAGTTCGGAGCTTTCCAGGAATGTTTCCACCAGCTACAAGACCTCGACCACCAAGTATGGCGGCGGCGGCGGGTTGAGCTTGAACCTGGGCTTCTTCAGTATCGGTGGTGGGGGTGGCGGCAGCAAGACCGAGTCGAAGGGCAATTACGAGATTGACCTGGCGGTTTCCTCGCACACTGCCTATGAGTCCACGGCCTATGGATTGGATGCTGGGGCATCGTGCCGGTTGACGACCACGCTCAAGCCCAAGCCGGGTGTGGGACGGGCTGTTCCGCAGGTCATCACACAACTCGAGGCTACGCCTTAGTCATCAGGATGGATTGAGAATCACCCCGCCGTCAGCCGTTTGGTAACCTGCCGCCGGTCAATGGATTCACGGCGATTGACCGGTGGCGGGGACGGTGGTGGGAGCACGCCAATATTTTTTAATCAAGAATATGAGCGCATGTTGCCCTGATGACTCATTGAAAGGAGATGCGTGATGCCCGAAACAAACCAAGCGATTGAAGAAGTATTAATCGACCCACTCGAAAAGCTTCTTTTTGCCGTAGGCCGCGGAATTGCCGTGGCGCAGATGGAATTGGACCGCTATTCGATTGCGGCGCAGACGATGATTGACAATAACGAACAACTCAGCCAGGCGGGGGTAGAAGCTCCCTGGTATCACTTCCCTGAGACTACGGTGGATTTGCGCATGACGCTTTCTATTCGCTGGGAGGAACAGAAACGCGATGGGAAGACAGTGGCCTGGAAGCGGGTGGTATACGCGGCCCCGGTAAACGCGGCTTATAAAAACCAATTTGACTTTGATGTCAGTGGCTCCAGCAACTTGCGAGCCCGGATCGTGTCGGTGCCGCCGCGCACTGGCATGGGAAGCGAGGGGTGAGCATGGCGGATGATGTGGAAAAAATCAAGCAAGAGTTATCTCTGGCGCGTGTTCAGGCTGCGGTCAAAGATGAGCAGATTGCCAGGCTGGTGGGCGAAGCGACCCAGGCAAACATTTTCCAGCTCAAACTGAGCGCTCGAGAAAAGGATATCGAGGATCTGATCCATCGCAACCAGGAATTGCAAAACAAGATTGAAGTTTTGATGCAAGAGCGGCCCAAACTTTCTCCTGATAACCTGATGGCTGTGTTCTATAACGCCCTGGATAAAATGCAGGCCGGGTTGGAAACAGCCAGCGGGAAGGTAGACTATACGGTCAGTCAGTTTGATACCGAGCTGAAGGTGGCGGTGACCCTGGATGATGAAGGCAAGTTAGCCTTTCAGTTGTTGAAGGTGGAAGATGTGCTGCCATCGGAAAGCATGAGCATTTTGCGCTTTGCGCTGCGCCCGACAGTAAAGACGACGCAGCCTGCCGTGAATCTGATCGAAGTGCCGAGCCTGGTCGGTACGACGGTGGAGCAGGCCGGCGAGAAAATCCGCGCGGCAAATTTCAAGGCGGGCAAGATCACCGAGCGGGTCAGCCCGTCACGGGTGGGCCTGATTCTGGAGCAGATGCCCGATGCGTATGCCCTTGCCGAAGCTGGCACAGCCATCGACCTGGTGGTGGCCCGTTCTCAAGATACTCAGGTTCCAAACCTGGTGGGGATGGTCAAGGATGAGGCTTTGAAAGCCGTGACTAGCCGAGGATTGAGCGCGGGCAAGGTGACTGGTGAGGCGAGCGGCTCGCCGGAAGGCACGATCATTGCGCAGAGCCTTGAAGCGGGCAGCATGGTTTTGTTAGGAACCATCATCGACCTGGTCTATGCGGAAACCCAGCGGGTGAAAGTGCCACTGGTTACGCAGATGCCACTGAAACAGGCCAAGACCGTTTTGCAAAAAGCGCTCTTGCAAGTGGGCAAGGTGGATGAGGAGCCCAGCCAATGGCCAGATGGCGCGGTGCTCAAGCAAAATCCCCAAAGCGGGGAGGAGGCGCCTGCCCAATCAGCCGTGGACCTGGTGGTTTCCAAACAGATTCAGGTAGCAGTGCCCAAGTTGGTTGGGTCGATGCTTGAATCGGCTGAAAAGAAGTTGAAATCGGCAGGGCTGGTGGTTGGTAAGGTGGTTCAGAGGCGTGAAAAAGGTCGGGCTGGGATTGTCCTGACGCAAGAGCCCGAAGCCGGAGCCAATGTTCCCGTGGGCTCTCGCGTGGACCTGGTCATTATCGCGCCGCTATAAAGTGATCGACGCGCATGGTCGAGAACTACTTGATTGTGCTACAAGATTCTGCTTCGCCACGAGTTGGAGAGGCGGTGATGGCTTATGTGCGCAAGCATGGGGGGAGAGTGGATGTGGTGATGAACCAGGGGCGGCTGCTGGTGGTGGCGCTGCCTGGCGAACTCATTGATCCGGTTCGCCGGCTGCCAGGAGTCATGCAAGTGGGGGGCGTGCGAATTGGCGTCCGCCCGGTGGTCCGGCGGGTGGTCGTCGAGAAATAACCGTCCACGGAGAGGGCGGGTTCGTCGCCGAGAGATGGCCGGAGCGGGCCGGGTGGACTGAAACGGTTCACCCGGAAATTGCCTCGTGCCTGAGCGCCCAGAAAATCATGATCCGGTCTATACTCAATATCAACATTCTTTCACCAGAGAAGCACCATGAAGACAATTGCCTTCATAAGGGTCGCCGGGATAGGCCCCATGATTTCAGCATGTCAATTCCCAATGAACCGGAAAATTTTCCTGAGGATCGTTCTGATCGCGGTCTTATTAATGATCCTGCCTGGAGCACGCCGCTCAGCGGTTTCCGCTGCTGATGGGGATACCGAGCCCTATACCTTCCGGATGACCCAATCGACCAGCGCTTACGTGTTCTGGACCACCCCGCCCAGCGAGCGCGTCTTCAAAGATTCAGCCGTTCCAACCGCTGCCGGCGGCGAGGTGAAGGTATATGCGGCCAAGAACGAGTTCGAACCGTTCCAGGTGGTCGTGCGCCCTGCTTCATCGGGGAATGTCACCGTGAGCGTGGGGAATTTTGGCGCTGGAATCAGCACTGAGATTTACCAGGTGAAGTACGTCAACATCGTTGAGACCAGTGACAGCCTGGGGCGAACCGGGCCGTATCCCGACCCACTTTGGCCGATTGCCAACAACGCCTCGGCGCCAGTCACCGCCGGGCAGAATACAGCCTTTTGGTTCAGCATCTCGGTGTCGGCCAGCGCTGCCGCCGGGGACTACACGACGAATGTGATAATTGGCGGGGTGGCCATTCCGGTCCGGCTGCATGTGTTCAACTTCGCCATCCCCGATGAACTGCATGTCGCTTCGCAGATGAACTTCAATCACCAGGCCGTTCTAAACGCATACAGCGTGCCCGGCACAGGCAGCGAATATTGGATGTATGTGGATAAGATGAAGCAGTTTTTCATCGATCACCGGCTGACACCTTCCAGCGTGCTCTGGTCGGGCGGGCTGACATCGGGTGGATCATTTGCCCGGCCTTATATCGCCTATGACTGCGGCACGCACAGTTTTTCGGATCATGATGGGATTTGGGGTTTCGAGGACCCGGCGGAGCGCTACCTGGGTGGAACGGGTTTGATGGCAGGGCAGTTTAGCACGCTGTTCAACGGCGGCACGGGCTTTTCGACCTTCATGGCGGCTGGCTTTCAAAACAATGACCCCGCCGTTGACCAGCGGCCCAGTCCGTTCTGCGGCCTCACCCGCACCTCCAGTGATTGGTTGAACAACCCGAATTCAGCGTACAACCAGGCCTGGTTTACGTATGTTACAGCGATGCGGAACTACCTGGCGAGCCTGGGCTACCTGGACGAGGCTTATCACTATTTCGCCAATGAGCCCCAGGATCAAACCGATTACAACGCCGTGGCCTGGTACTCTCGGTATTCTCATCAGGCAGCACCTGACTTGAAATTAATGGTTTCGGAAGAGCCCAAACCCGAGATCTATGACCAGCCAGGCGCGCACATCGACATCTGGCTGCCGGTGCTGAATAACTATGACCCAGTCGTTTCCCATGATCGAGAGCGTTATCATGGCGAAGAAACCTGGATTTACTTCCTGCACGGCACGCGCCCGCCCTATTTCAATCCGATTACGCTGGACCACCCAGGCATTGAGAGCAAGTTGACTGGCTGGTTCTTGTGGAAGTATCGCGTGCGCGGAATCGCCTATTATTCTATGAATGATTGGAGCGATAACCCCTGGCAGCACCCAATGACGGATGGGCATAATGGGGACACGTTCATGCTTTACCCGCCTTCCGAGGCGAATACCCCCATCTCTTACGGTTCGAACGGGCACCGCATGGTTCCATCGATCCGCTTTGAACTGATGCGCGACAGCCTGGAAGATTACGAATACCTGTACCTTTTGGGCGGTGGGCAGCCCGCGGTCGGCGCGGCCAATGCCGCCGACCCGCAGGCTGATAAGATCATCTATGGGCTGACAGGGTACTCACGCAACAGCGAGTTCATGTATAACTTGCGCCGATTGATCGGCCTGAAGAACGGCGGGGAAATTAGTGTCATCCCCGACATAACCCCTGAGCCGGATCATGAGCGATCCAAGGGCGCGCCAGGCAACTACTACATCAATTTTCAAAATCCGGCCGGCGAACCAACGGCCAACCCGCTGGTGGTGGGCGGCAAAACCTATTTGAAGATCGGCGGCGGCGATTACAGCTTGTCCAACGGTTATGGCTGGTTCAGCCCGCCAGACGCCAATTGGATGACTGCTTATACTTCCAGTGGACCGAATGTGCTTCAGCGCAGCATCCTGTATTCTGATTGGGGAAGGCCAGCGACCTTCGAGTTTGATTTGCCCAATGGGGATTATGTCGTGACCCTTTCCGTTGGTTGGTTCGGGCGAACATACGGCCATCAAAAGGCAGTCATCGAGGGGGTCACTTTCGTCAATGATGAAGCCACCACTCCAACCACACCGTATCTAGTTCGCACCCAACCGGTGAAGGTAAAGGATTACAAGTTGAGTCTTTCTATCGGCATCTTTGACGAGTACACGATGCTCAATTACCTGAACATCGAGGCGGCGAATCCGCCCGTGACCAACCTGCGCATTTCGGATGCGAGTGTTGGCGGAGGCTCGTTGACCGCACACTTGAAGTGGACACGCTCGATGGGGGCGCAAACAACTTCTATTCGATATTCTACCTCGCCAATCACGGCTGCCACCTGGGACAGCGCCACGTCACTTACCGATTCTCTATCCGGCAGCGCGGAGACATTTACCGCCTTCGTTCCCTATACGGGCGGGACGGTCTACTTTGCATTGAAGAGCCAGAACGGAGAAGGAGTTTGGTCGCCGGTGTCTAACAATGCCTTCTACCCCTGGTATGACACCTATCTATCTTTGGTGCGGCGCTAGCGGCTCACGAGGATTTTCTGGCGGCAGCAACTGAAGATTGTCATCCGTTCAACGGCTGGCGCGAGACGCGACGCGACCTGTGAGAACCCCCAGGAGCAGCAAAACCAGAACCGCGCCATAGGCGGTTTGGATGCCAACTCGATCAGCCAATCCACCTAAAAACAAGGGGGCTGTCAGGATGGCCAACCCCGCGGCCAGCGTGGCGCGGGCGCTGGCCGTGTTGGTATCTCCTCCCGAGCGGTTGAACGTTTCGATCATGGAGAGCGGATAGAGGTTGGAGATGCCCGCGCTACTGAGCAGCAGGCCAACCACACGCAAAATTCCCCACGGGGCAAGCCAGAAAAGCAAGACCCCCAGGATGCCAATCCCTTGCGCAATGACCAGCAGCCGCCGTGGCGAGAAGTTGCGCACCAATCGGCTGGACACATACCGGGACAGGACCATGATGGCAAAAAATCCGCTGATGCAGGCAGCGGCAGCAGTTTTGGTGAATCCAGCCACGTTTTCCAGAAAGTCGGCACTCCAGAAGATGACGCTCCATTCGGCAGACACGGACAGGTAGATGATCCCTACGGACAACCAGAACGAAAGCGGCAGGCGCGCGCGGGCGCTGCCTTGGGCCTGGAACGGGGATTGGGGCAGGGTTGTTTTCCAAAAGATTGCCGCCGCGACCAGGGGAAATAGGAGCGTGAACCAGGGTGATCCACGCCAGCCAAGTCCGGTCGACACCATGAGACTGACCACCAGCGGCGCTGCCAGCGAACCGATTCCGGCGACGATGTTGGCTTCGCTGAGGGCAACGGCTTTGGTCTCGCCGTGAATATCCGATAGGAAAGCCTGCACCAGCACCATCATCATTGGGCCAAAGAAACCACAGAGGAATGCGCCCGCTAATGGGATTTCGGCTACCCGTCCCAAGGCCATGAGCAGCAGTCCGGCGGTGGACCCGCCAAACGAGCAATAGAGCAATCGCCTGCGTCCGAGAAGATTGGCCAGGCGCCCGGCAAAAATCCCCGCCAGCACCATCCCCAATGCGTTTGCGCTCAGGTACATGCTGGTGCGGGTATAGTCCAGGTTGAACTCAGGCCGCAGGAAGGGCATGCACGCGCTGATCATGGCTTGCAGGAAGGTGTGAAAAGCCAGCAAGCCGTAACTGAGCCAGGTCAAGGGGGTGCGCTGAAAATGATTGGGAGCCATCGATCCTCGGCATTCGGAATATCAAAGTTTATTGGGAATACACGCCGTGAAATTCGAGGTTCACTACACCAATTCCCAATGACCCTATCAGTTTGAGTATACCGGACAATGTTATACTTAACACCATGCGAGTTCGGGTGTGAGCCGCTCAAAAAATGCTGTCTTTCCTATCATCCGAACAGCCCTTAACCTACTTTTTTGGATGTGCTTGAGGAGCAGTCGAAATGACTTTACTCATTCGCGCGGGAACTCTGGTAACCGCTTCTGACACGTATGCAGCCGATATCCTGGTGGAAGGCGAGCAAATCATCCAGATTGGGATGAACTTGCAGCCTCCGCCAGACGCGCAAATCGTGGATGCGAGTGGAATGTTGATTTTTCCTGGTGGCGTGGATGTGCATACCCATTTTGACTTGCCGATGTTTGGCACAGTCTCGTCCGATGATCACTACACGGGACATAAGGCTGCTGCTTTTGGCGGCACGACTACCGTGATCGATTTTGCCTCGCAGGACCTTCCGACTCTGGCGGCGAGCGTGGAAGCCTGGCATAAGCGGGTGGGCGACAAGGCGGCGGTGGATTACAGCTTTCACATGAACATCACCCGCCTGTACCCCGACACCCTCCGTGAACTGGCTGACCTTCCGGCGATGGGGATTGCCTCGGTCAAGGTGTTCACTGCCTACAACAACCGGCTGCGGCTGGCGGATGGCGATATCTACCGGGTAATGCGCGAGGCGCGCAAGCACGGTCTGCTGACCATGCTGCACGCTGAAAATGGAGATGTCATCGAGGTCTTGGTAGCCGAGGCTCTGGCGGATGGACATACCAGCCCGGCCTGGCATGGGCGTACGCGCCCGGCCTGGGGCGCGGTGGAGGCGGTTCTGCGCGGAGCTTCGCTGGCAGCGCAGGCCGACGCGCCCCTTTACGTGGTGCACATGAACGCCGGGGGCGAGGTGGATATGCTGCAATATGCCCGGCGCAAAGGCCTGGCGGTGATGGGCGAGACCTGTCCACAGTACTTGAGCTTTACCGAAGCAGATTTAGATCGCCCCGATGGGGCCAAGTGGGTGTGCTCGCCACCGGTGCGCGGCGAGGCTGACCAAAACCGCTTGTGGCAGGGGTTGCAAGAAGGCATCCTCCAGGTGGTGGCGACTGATCACTGCCCTTTCTTTTATGATGGCAGCAAGCCGATTCTCTATGAAGGTCAGGAGGTTGCGATTCCGGGTAAGGAATTGGGGGCGAGTGACTTTACCCAGATTCCGAATGGCCTTCCGGGAGTGGGCGACCGCATGGCGGTGCTGTGGACCAGTGGGGTGGGCACGGGCCGGCTGACCCCCAACCAATTTGTGGCTTTGGCCTGCACCCAACCCGCGCAGATCTTTGGGTTGTACCCACGCAAGGGCGTTCTGCTGCCCGGTTCAGATGCTGACATCGTTATTTGGGATGCGGAGAAAAAGGTTCGCTACGGCGCGAATGTGGCGCAGCACCGTACAGATTACAACCTGTACGAAGGTTGGGAATTGACGGGCTTTCCTCGCCAGGTGTTCCTGCGCGGAAAAATGATCGTGGACCAGGGACAATGGTTGGGCGACCACGGACAGGGACGCTTCCTGTATCGCCAGCCTTTTGGGGCGGTGCTGTAAACCTATGTTAGCGCTTCTGCCTGTAGGGCTGTTAGTGCTTGGCGCGATTGGCCTGGCGGTTTTTTACCGTTTGAAGGCCAGCGTGGGGTACGGCTGGCTGATCGCCCTTGTAGTGATGAGCCTGGCGACCATCCTGGTGGCGGGGCTGCGCTGGCAAATTCCTTTACAGTATGCGCTGCAGGATTGGCTTCCCTACAGCCGCTTCGTCGATGCGCCTTTGTTTGGATTGGATGGGATCTCTTGGCCGTATATGTTCAGCCTGACGGCCCTGATGCTGGCAGTGGTGCTCACGGCTCCGGTGCGCTTGCAGCAAGGGGCCAATCCTACGGCCTGGGCCGGGGGCATGGCCATTACTGCCATCGGTTACCTGGCTGTGATGTCGGGCAACCTGCTCACTTTAGTGCTCTCTTGGACGATCATCGACCTGGTGGAGTTGGGGGTGTTGCAAGCCAATGCCAGCGACCGGCGTTTGGGGACCCAGGTGGTGGTGGCGTTCGCGGTTCGTGTCACGGGTACGCTGCTGGCCCAGGTGGCGGCCATCATCAGCCGCTCTCAAGGGTTGGCGCCGACCTTTGCGGACCTTCCTTTTGCCAACTGGCTGTTGCTGTTTCTGGCGGCTGGGCTGCGCCTGGGGGTTCTACCCTTGAATGTGCCTTATCTGCGGGTTGTTCTGGGCAGGCGCGGATTGGGAACCATGCTGCGCATGACGGCGGCAGCGTCCAGTCTGGCTGTGCTGGCCCGTCTTCAGGCGCAGCCTCTTTCTCCTGGACTCGAAACCGTCTTGCTGGGAGGCTGCCTGATCGGCGGCCTGTACAGCGCGGCCATGTGGCTGGCAGCGCCCGATGAAATCACCGGAAGGCCGTTTTGGCTGATTGCTATGGCGGCTTTGGCCGTGGCGTGCGTCATCCAGGGCCAACCTCAAGCCAGCCTGGCCTGGGGTATTGCCTTGGTGCTGGGCGGCGGGGTATTCTTACTCTATGGGGTGCGCCGGCGCAGCCTTTTGTTCTTGCCGGTGCTGATGATGATCAGCCTTTCCGGGTTGCCTTTCACGCCCACCGCCTCGGGTTGGCTGGGGTTGATGGGCCTTCCCGTGAACCTGGTGGATGTGAGCTTTCTGGTCGTGCTGGTCTTGCTGCTGGCGGGCGCATTGCGCCATGCTCTCCGACCGGGGGATGTGTGGGAAAGCCTGGAGCGCTGGGCTCGGGTGGTATATCCCATTGGGTTGGCTGTGCCTATTGCGGCCTTGTGGATGATTGGGGTGATTGGCTGGCCAGGCTCGTTCAGTCTGGGTGTGTGGTGGGTGGCGCCGGGAGCAGCGTTGTTTGGATTGGCTGGTTGGGGTTGGCTGCGCCTGACCAACCGCTGGGATCAATTGGACCGGGTGGCTGGCCGCTGGGTACGGGCCACCGGACGGCAGTTTGGCCGCACGCTGGCCGGGCTGCTCAGTCTATCCTGGCTGTACGGCTTGATGTGGGGTGTATACAGGGCAACTCAGCGGGTCATCCAGGGCTTGACGGAAATTCTGGAGGGCGAAGGTGGCGTGCTTTGGGTGTTTGTGCTGCTAGCTTTGTTCCTGGCGGTCATCCGTTCGCGAGGCGTGCAATGATCGAGGCTCCCTGGATTTACATTCCCGTGGGTATGTTGGCGCTCAGCGCATTGTTCCTGTTGGTCAATTGGAACTGGCGCGCCGGAATTGTGGCTCTGGCAGTCCAATACCTGGCGGTATTCTGGCTGACCGCGGCGGTGTGGCCGTTGGGGCTGGCTGTGGTCAAATTGGTGGCAGGTTGGATGGCTGGGGCGATTTTGGGGGCTTCTCAAGCAGGTGAAGAATCACTGGAAGAAACCGGCAGCCGGGTGGCTGGGGCGCGCTTCAGAATGGCGGCTGCCGTTCTGGCAATCCTGTTGGTGCTCTCGGTGCTGCCCAGCGCTGAGTCCAGGCTGCCCGTTCCGCGCCCACTGTTGATGGGCGGATTGATGCTGATCGGCCTTGGCTTGCTCCAGTTGGGCATGACGGTACGTCCCCTGCGCATCATCCTGGGGCTGTTGACCGTGGTAGCCGGGTTTGAAATCATTTATGCCGCTGTGGAAGAATCGGTGTTGTTGGCCGGGCTGTTGGCGGTGGTCAACCTGGGCCTGGCCTTTGTGGGCGCGTACCTGCTGGCTGCCCCCGCGCTGGAGGATAATCCGTGAGCGCGCCGCTCATTTGGATTCTAGCCCCGTTTGGGGTGGCTGTGGTGTTGTGGGTATTACAGCGGAAAGTGCTGTTGGTGGCCTGGGTGGGGCTGGTGTTGTGTGTTGGACTGGCGGTGTTGGCAGCTTTTGTGCCCATCGGCGAACGAATCCCTGGGGTGGGATTGAGAATTGAGCCTGAAATGATTGTGTTGAGCAGGCGGCTGTTGGTGGAAAACGCCGATCGCCCGCTGCTGGTGTTCTTTTATGGAATTGGCGCATTTTGGTTTGGCGGCTCGCGCGCGGGCCGTGCTAACCGGCTGGTTACTCCGGTGGGATTGGCCGTTCTGGCGATCCTGTTGGGGGCTCTGTCGGTCGAGCCGTTCCTTTATGCTGCCCTGCTTGTGGAGACGGCTGTCCTGCTCAGCGTGCCCATGCTCGTGCCTGCGGGAGCGCGCGCCGGACAAGGAGTGCTGCGCTACGTGGTGTTCCAAACGCTGGCTTTGCCGTTCATTTTAACGGCGGCCTGGGGATTGAGCGGCGTGGAAGCCAACCCAACCAACACCGATCTGGCGCAGCTTTCGGTGGTGCTGCTGGGTCTGGGTTTCGCTTTCTGGCTGGCCATTTTCCCGTTTTATACCTGGCTGCCGCTGTTGGCGGGGCAGGCTCAGCCGTATGCGGTTGGATTTTTGACCATGGTCATGCCCACGGCGGTGCTGATCTTGGGGTTGAACTTGTTGGGGCAATACGGCTGGTTGACGGGTGACCCAGGTCTGTTCACGGTTTTTCGTCTTTCGGGCGGAATCATGGTGGTGACGGCGGGGGTGTGGGCGGCTTTCCAACGGGATGTGGGCCGCCTGTTAGGCTACGGAGTGATCATCGAGACGGGCTATTCACTATTGGCGTTGAGCTTGCAAGACAGCCTGGGGATGGAGATCTTTGTAATGATGTTTCTGCCTAGACTACTGGGCCTGGGGCTGTGGTCGCTTTCGGCGGGAATTTTGCAGCGCGAAACAGGTTCACTGCAATTTAAGCAACTGGAACGCGCGGCGGAAAAACTACCTTTTGCCACGGCAGGATTGGCCGTGGCGTATCTTTCGCTGGCCGGATTGCCTCTGTTGGGGAGCTTTCCGCTGCGGCAGGTGCTGCTGCAAGAAGTGGCCCGCACCTCGCCTTTCGGGGTGGTGTGGGTTTTGGGCGGCAGTCTGGGGCTGATGTTTGGGGCCTTCCGGCTTTTGGCTGTGCTGACAGAAGGCTATTTTGGGCCGCGCAAAGCGCAGGAATCGCGTTTGCAAATGGTCCTGCTGCTGGTGGGTGTGCTCTCTCTGCTGTTAATGGGCGTTTTCCCTCGGGCGCTGCTGCCCTGGATGACACGCTTGTTGGAAGCAATTTCTGGTTTGTCGTAATGACCCGCTAGGCCGGATTTCATCCCATTCAATCCCAATGAACCCAGACCCCCGCTGGGTTGAATTCACGGGTATAATTTTTCCTGTTGGGGCGGGCGCGCTGGGATGGTTTCAGACCAGGCTTTGGCGCAGACTTCTCCAGAAAGGATTTGAGAAAAAATGGATCTTGATCAACTTCAAAAACGGTTGGATTGGTTGGACGCTGAACGCCGGAAAGATAAGGCGATTATTTCTACACTGGAAGAACGCCTGGCGCGGATGGAGGAAGGATATCCGAAGCTGGACGAGCAGGCCAAAGAGATGAACAGTGAGATTGTGCGCCTTTCGACCTTAATGGCGCGCTTTGATCAATTAGATGCGTCGTTGGCCCAGATCCGCCAGGATAATACCCGTTCAATCGAATCAATCGAAAAGCTGCGCATGGATCGCGACCGCGAGCTGGAAAAAGCCCGCCTGGGCGACCTGGAAGCGCTGAATCGAGCGATTGGCGAAGTGCGCAAAGGCCAAGAGCCCATTCCCGAACTACGTAAGGCCGTTCAGGCGCGCGTAGAAGAAGACTTTCGCTTGTCGCGATTGATCGAGGAAATGGAAATGAAGGTCGTCGAAGCTCGCCGCTCCGACGAAGAATACCGCCGCGCGCAGAAGTTGTTGGAAGAAGGCCAGCGCCAGGAAGCCAAGCGGGTGGCTGATTTGCAGGGCGAGGTAACCGCCATGCGCAAACGGCTGGACGAACAGCGCGGCAAAGTGGACCTGCTGAATGACAGTTTGCGCAAATACGATATCCGGATCAATGAACTCCAGGTGGCCGAATCGGACCGCAGGCAGACCCAAACCGCATTCATCGATAAACAGAACCTGGCTTTCGTGGAACGCGAGCGGATTTGGAAGGACTGGCAAACCCGCTTCGAACTGATTGAACAGCAGGCTTCGGGGTTGGATGTCCAGCTCCAATCATTGGAAACTACGCACCGGGCTGTGAAGCGCGCGCAGGATGGATTTGAAGACATTACCCAGCGCTTTGAACGGCGCATCAACGAGATCACCGAGATGCAGCGGCTCTCCGAAGAACGCTTCCGGCAGGAATGGGTTTCGTTCCGGGCCGAGGATCAGAAACGGTGGACCAACTACTCATTGGTTCAGGAAGAGCAGCAGCGCGATGTGGGCCGCCAGTTTGAGAAGATCACTGAGCGAATCACTGAATTTGAGGACACGCTCGCCGATGCGCAAGACACGCTCAAGCTGCTCACCGCTGAGACGCAAAAGCGTTTGCAAGGTTTGCTGGCCGTGGCCCACGATTGGATGGAAGAGTATGACCGGGCCTTTGGCCGGTCAGGATAAGAGGCTGGCGCAATGCGGGTCATTGGCACAGCGGGGCATGTTGACCACGGAAAATCGACTCTGGTTGCCGCACTGACGGGCATCCATCCCGACCGGCTCAAAGAAGAGCAGGAACGGGAGATGACGATTGATCTGGGCTTTGCCTGGATGAACCTGCCCGGTGGCGAGACGGTGGGCATTGTGGATGTGCCCGGGCATCGTGATTTCATCGAGAACATGTTGGCCGGGGTGGGGGGCATTGACGCTGTCCTATTTGTGGTGGCCGCGGACGAAGGTGTGATGCCGCAAACTCGCGAACACCTGGCGATTTTGGATATTTTGCAAATTGAAAGCGGGTTGATCGCGCTGACGAAAGTGGACATGGTTGACGACCCTGAGTGGTTAGAGATGGTGACCGCCGATGTGCGCGAGGCCGTGGGCGGAACTGTGCTGGCCAACGCGCCGGTCATTCCGGTTTCGGCACGGACCGGGCAGGGACTGCCGGAACTGATCCGGGCGGTGGAAAGCTGTCTGGCTGACACGCCCCCGCGCCCCGATCTGGGCCGCCCACGGTTGCCTGTAGACAGGGTGTTTACGATAGCTGGTTTTGGCACGGTGGTGACCGGGACGCTCATCGATGGACAGTTTAAGCTGGGGGAGGAGATCGAAATCTTGCCGTCGGGCATAAAGGGGCGTGTGAGAGGTCTTCAGACGCACAAAAAGAAAGAGCAAAGCGCCGTGCCGGGCAGCCGCACGGCCATGAACATCAGTGGAGTCGATGTGATCGAGGTCAGCCGCGGCGACGTGGTGACTCATCCAGGACGCTACCGCCCCAGCAGCTTGTTGGACGTGCACTTCCGCCTATTGGCTGACGCAAGCGCAACCCTCAAGCATTCCAGCGAGGTGAAACTCTTCGTGGGCAGTTCGGAGGTGCAGGCGCGGGTGCGCCTGTTGGGCTGCGAGGAATTGCGCCCCGGCGAGCAGGGTTGGTTGCAACTCGAACTGCGCGAGCCGGTGGTGGTGGTGCGCGGTGATCGTTACATTTTACGGCGGCCCTCTCCAGCCGAAACTCTGGGCGGCGGCAGCGTGGTGGATCCTTACCCCAAGCGGCGGCATCGCCGCTTTGCCGGAGAGATCCTTTCTCAACTGGAATCCCTGATGCGAGGCTCGCCGAGTGAGGTGCTGGCCCAGGCGTTTTTGGCCCTGGGTTATGCTTCGATCAAAGAAGCGGTGAGCCGCTCACGCTTGGGACCCGCGCAAGCTGAGGCGGCTATCGCGGAGTTGACGGAGAATGGTCAGGTGCTGGTGTTGGAATCTGGCCCCGTCTCGGCGGCGAGCGATTTGCTGGCGGTGGCGGCGGGGCGTTGGGCCGTGGATCGTGATAAAGCGCTGGGCGAGGTGGAAAGCTACCACCGGTCCTATCCGCTGCGCCGAGGCATGCCCCGGGAAGAGTTGAAAAGCCGCCTGAAAATGCAGCCCAGATTGTTCAACGCGGTGGCGCGCCAGTGGGTTGGGCAGGGGTTGCTGGAAGAGCGGGCGGCGCTGGTGGCACTGCCGGGTCACACGGTGACTTTTTCGACACAGCAGCAGGCTCAGGTGGAGCGGTTATTGGCAAAATTCGCCGCCGCGCCGTATACGACTCCTTCGGTGAAGGAAGCCCAGGCCGAGGTGGGCGAGGATGTTTACCAGGCTTTGATCGAATTGGGGCGTTTGACGCAGGTGTCGCCGGAGGTGGTGTTCAGCAAGCAGGATTATGATGCTTTAATTGCGCTAATCCATGAGCATTTTTCACAGGAAGCTACTCTGACGGTTGCGCAGCTTCGCGACCGGTTGAATACCAGCCGGAAGTATATCCTGGCGTTCCTGGAGCACCTGGATGCGGCGGGCGTGACGGTCCGGGATGGAGATTTTCGGAAACTACGTTCCCGGCGTTAGTTTAAGTACCTATCCTCAAATCGCTTCCCTTCCGAATTTTGGCTCTCTAGGAGTTGCCGTGGTAGGTCCCGCATTTAGGGGTGTGTGAGTGG
>CAYOHX010000055.1:0-29972 GCA_964403875.1 uncultured Anaerolinea sp.
CCAAACCCCGGCGAGGCTAGGAGGTCAGGGGGGACGGCATTGACGCATCTCGCCTAGCCGCTACAGACTTAGGGATTTTGCTCCGCTGGCTTCCGCGAACTGAGGAGGGACTTTTAGTCCCGTTTGATTAAACCCACATGCGGTTTTCGCGTGTTGAAGCAGGATTGGAGCCCGTCAATCGAAGTGGTATTCTTCCATCGCGCGGGCTGAAGCCCTTGCTCAGTTCACGGAAACCCATGTTTGGCGAGGCTATGAGTTCAGGATGGACGGCATTGACGCATCTCGCCTCGCCGCTTTGGAACCAAATGATTTACGATGGTTCGAGGTGCTGAGTGGAAAAGCCCGGGGCTAAAAAGCTGCCTGGAAGCTCGAGTAAAAAAACATACCAGCATTGATGACATAAAGAATCACTAAAAGAAACAATGACGTTTTCGCACCAAAATTCGCGGCGGTTGACTGAATTTCACCATACTTCGCCAATAACATTTCTCGAAATATTTCTTCACTGTTACTGTTTGTAAAGACACGTTTCGGAAGAAACAGAAATGAAATTTTATTATTGAGAACCAGAAAATAATAGTCTGGACTTTCTAATACGTTATGGATCATTTCCCAATCTAGGTTTGAAGTTGTGATTTCCGTTTTTACGAACAAGCCATTTTCGGACAACGTCCATTCAATAGGCTTTATAAGACTTTGATCTACACTGACGGAGCTAAACCATATTCTGAAAATAAAGAAAAGGGGGAAAGCAAGAACAATGAAAGTCAAAAGATACAATAACGCCGAACTATTGTCATAAAAAACCAATCTAGCATGAAGCAAGGAGAGAGGCAAATAAAATGCAATACCTATCCAACTCAGGCTTGCATTTTTCTTCCTCATAAAACATCAAGTTGACTTTGTAAAATCGGCAGCTTGCGGTGTGAACTTCAAAGCCATTGGCAACATCGATTAAATTCTCCTGACGATCTTTTTATAGCGACTTGGCAATCGAGAAATTATTATAACTCAAGGAAATGGATACGAGTGATTTGTCCGCCTGAAAACAGAGCCAAACGGACAGGAATATCCGCGATACATAATGGTTAACGCGAAAGCTCCCAGCTTATGGCTGAGAGCTTATAGCTTTCTTGTGGGCGCGGAGGGGCTCGAATACCATCCCCCTGTGGGGACCCACGAACCTGGAATCAAAAACCCCTGGAGGAACCAAGGGTTTTGTGGGCGCGGAGGGGCTCGAACCCACGAACCTCACGGATGTGAACCGTGCGCTCTGACCAACTGAGCTACGCGCCCGTAGCAACCTGGATTATAGCAGAACTACCCCGGCTTGGCAAGATTCGGATTCTGCTTCCTTTGCCATTCTTAACAGCGGCAAAAGGCCCTCACCCTGCCTCTCCCGGAGGGAGAGGGGAAAGAATTGGTGTCTACTCCCTCCGAGACAAAGGCCGAGAATGAGGAATACCTAACTGTCAAGAGACTTTAAGAAGAACCTATCTTCTTCCCATTCGTGAAATTAGTGAAATTCGTGGAGAATCCTCTTTATCCGAAGCGCCCTTCCACATAATCCTGGGTACGTTTGTCCTTGGGGTTCACGAACAACTGCTTACCGGGTGCGTATTCGACCAGTTCGCCCTGCAGAAAGAAGGCCGCGTGGTCGGCCATGCGCGCCGCCTGCTGCACATTATGCGGCACCCACACGATGGTGTACTGCTCCTTCAATTCGTGCATCAACCCCTCGATACGCGCCGTCGAGACCGGGTCCAGGGCCGAGGTGGGCTCGTCTAGCATGATCACTTCGGGCTCCAGGGCCAACACGCGCGCCAGGCACAGGCGCTGCTGCTGCCCGCCCGAAATGGCCGAAGCGGGGTCGTGCAATCGGTCATAGACCTCATCCCACAGCACCGCCAGTTTCAAGGCTTTTTCCACGGCCTCATCCAGCCGAGCCTTGCGCCGCTCGCCCATCTGTCGTAGCCCGTAGACCACATTCTCATAAATGGTCAGCGGCAAGGGCACCGGGCGCGAGAAAACCATGCCGATTTTACGGCGCAGCTCGATTACATCGGTCTTGGGGTCCAGGATGTTCTGCCCATTGAAGCGGACCTCGCCCGAAACCGCCACCACGTCGGTCAGGTCGTTGAGCCGGTTGAGGGCCCGCAGCAGGGTCGATTTTCCGCCGCCCGCCGGGCCGAACAAAACGAACACCTGGTTGGCCGGAACGGTCAGATTGATGTCGCGCAGGCTCTCGTTGCCGTCCGAGTAGCGAATATTGAAGTGGTCAATGACGATCTTATCCATAGCTCACCACTGGCGGCGCGCCCGCGCCCGCTGGCGAATGTAGGTGGCGATCAGGTTCATGCCCAACACGAACACCAGCAGCACCAACACCGTGCCATACTGGATTTGAATGGGCATACCCGGCACCGAGGTAGAAATAACGAAGATATGGTACGGCAGAGCCATGGTCGCATCCAACGGTGATTGCGGCAGACGCGGCAGGAAGAAGGCTGCCCCAGTAAACAGGATGGGAGCTGTTTCGCCAGCAGCCCGTTCCAGGCCCAGAATGACGCCGGTGAGGATGCCGGGCATGGCCTGAGGCAGCACAATGCGCCAGGTGGTCTGCCATCGCGAAGCCCCCAGCGAGATGCTCACCACGCGGAAGGACTGGGGCACTGAACGCATGGCCTCCTCGCTGGTGCTGATGATCACCGGCAGGGTCATGATCGAAAGGGTCAGCGAAGCCGCCAGAATGCTGGTCCCGAACTGCATGAACAAGACGAACAGGCCCAACCCAAACAGGCCGTAGACCACCGAGGGGATGCCCGAGAGATTGATAATGGCGATGCGAATCAGGCGGGTCAGGGCATTGTCTGGCGCGTATTCGGCAATATAGACCGCCGCCGCCACGCCCAGCGGCACCGAAAAAACCGCCGTGCCCAGGGTGAGGGCCAGCGTGCCGACGATGGCGGGCATAATACCGCCTTCGCGCATTCCGCTGCGTGGCATGGCCGTAAGGAACTCCCAACTGATGGCCGGGGCGCCTTGCACCAGAATGTAGATGACAATGGCGACGATGGGCAGCGCAGTAAGCAGGCTGATCAGGCGCAGAAGGTTGAAACCGATTTTCTCTTGCATATCGCCGCGGCCGGGGCCGCTGATGGAATTTTCAGTTTGTTCCATGCGCCCCCCTTTAAGAAAGCACCCGTTCAGCGCGCTTCTTGGAGCGCAAGCTGACCGAGGAAGCCAGGATATTGATGACCAACGACAGGATGAACAAGAAAATGCCAATGAAAAACAGGACATGGTAGTGTGGGCTGCCGTTGGCAACCTCTCCCATCTCCGAGGCGATGGTGGCAGTCATGGTGCGCACCGGCAGGAAGAAGGCATTCAGGCCATGTGGCAGCACCGCCGCGTTGCCGGTCACCATCATCACTGCCATCGTCTCGCCGATTGCTCGACCCACCCCCAGCATCACCGCGGTCAGCACGCCTGAGCGCGCCGCCGGGAGGGTGACGCCCCAAATGGTTTGCCACCGGGTAGCGCCTACCGCCAGGGCCGCGTGTCGATAAGAAGCCGGGACCGTGTTGAGGGCGTCCTCGGTGATCGAGACAATGGTGGGCGTGGCGATCATGGCCAGCAGCACCGCGCCCGAGAAAGCCGTCAACCCGGTGGGCAAATCCAGCGCCCGGCGCAGGAAGGGAACCGCCACCTGGATGCCCAGGAAGCCCAACACCACCGATGGCAGCCCGGCCAAAATTTCAATCAGCGGCTTGAGAATTGCTTTGATGGTGGGATGCGCGATTTCCGAGATATACACGCTTGTGCCCACCCCCAAGGGGATGGCCAGCAGGATAGCGCCCACCGTGACCACCAACGAGCCGAACAACAACGGCCAGATACTATAAAATCCTTCAATGGGATACCAGCGCTCGCCAAACAGACTGGCAAAGGGAACATCTCCCAGGGCAGGCAGCCCTTCGCGCATGAGAAAGAAAAAGATGAGGGTGACGAATAAAATACTGGAATAACCTGAAACCTTGATAATCAGGTTGATGATCCACTCGTTGCGGGTCACATTGCGCGCCATATTCATCGTTTTCACCGTACCGGCACAAAGCCCAGTTCTTTGACGATGGCCTGGGCTTCCGTCGAATAAATCCACTCAAGATACGTCTGTACGGCATCGCTCACCGTGGCAGGGGTATACATGTAAAGGTCGCGGGAGATAGGATACGCCCCGGTGTTCACCGTTTCGACCGAGGGCATGACAGCGGGGCCATCTAACGTCTTGGCCACGCCCAACACCTTGACCTCGGGGATCACATAACCCAGGCCATCATAGCCAATGGCGTTCGGGTTGTCGCGCACTTCGGCGATGATCCCTTCGGAGGAAGGCAGCAGGAGCGTGTCGGCGGAAAAGATAGATTCATCCTCGCTGCTGCCCAAGCGGATGACCGCTTCGAGGAAATAGACGTGTGTGCCCGAGTTGGTTTCACGCGACACGCGCACGATAGGCCGGTCTTCGCCACCCACCTCGGACCAGTTGTTGATTTCACCCCGGAAAATACCGGAGATTTCCAGTAGGGATAATTCGTTCACCGGATTATCGGGGTGAACAATGACCGCGATGGCGTCACGCGCAATGACATGTTCCACCGCTTCGATGCCATTGGCGGCAGCTTCTTCACGCTCTTCATCCTTGATAGCGCGGGAAGCATTGGCAATGTCCACGGTGCCTTCGATCAAGGCAGCGATGCCGGTGCCCGAGCCACCCCCGGTGACCGAAATGCGCACCTCAGGATGCACATCCTGATATTTCTCGGCCCAGGCTAGGGCCAGGTTGACCACTGTGTCGGAGCCCTTGTTTTGAATGTACGCGTTGGCGCCAGAACCCGTCCCGCCGGACGAATTCCCCCCATTGGAAGCGGCGCAACCAGTGAGCGCCACCAGCAAAATCAGGGCTAGCAGGATTTTTCGCATTTGCCTAAATTATAGCCTGCTTTAACCCCTGGTTAACGAGATTAATCTGTTGTTAACACGACTCATGGAGTCAAAGAATCGATGGAATAGGGGCTGTTCATAAACCGCCCTCTATTCCATCGATTCGCCGGCAAACAGAACGCCGGCGTTTTTGCAACGGACATGACTTCTGACTCTCCAGGAGTTGCCGTGGTAGGTCCCGCATAAATGCGGATTTCACCACGCCGATTCCCAATGAGCCTGACTTCTTGCCCTGCCGTCTGGTATAATTGAGTGTTTGGAGGCCGTTCAGGCTCCTCGGCTTGATTTTACAGGAAGGAATGTTTAGCATGGACATTGGCACCATCCAATCCGTGGATATCGACGAACAAATGCGCACCGCCTACCTCGATTACGCCATGAGCGTGATCGTGGCCCGCGCCCTGCCGGATGCCCGTGACGGCTTGAAACCCGTCCACCGTCGCATCCTTTATGCTATGGAAGATATGGGCATTCGCGCCAACACGGCGTACAAGAAATCGGCCCGTATCGTTGGTGAAGTGCTGGGCAAGTATCACCCCCACGGCGACTCAGCCGTTTACGAAGCGATGGCCCGCATGGCGCAGGATTTCTCCATGCGCTACACCCTGGTCGATGGACAGGGCAATTTCGGCTCCATCGATGGTGACCCCCCAGCGGCCATGCGCTATACCGAAGCCCGCATGAACCACATGGCCGGCGAACTGCTGGCCGACATCGATAAAGACACGGTAGATTTCACCGACAACTTCGATGGCTCGCTCAAAGAGCCCAGCGTGCTGCCCTCGCGACTGCCCAACCTGCTGCTCAACGGCTCATCTGGCATTGCGGTGGGCATGGCCACCAGCATTCCGCCCCACAACCTGAACGAGTTGGTCAATGCGCTGACCTTCATGATCGATAACTTCGACTCGCTGGATGACATCACCGTCGAAGACTTGATGCGCTTCGTCCCCGGCCCCGATTTCCCCACCGGTGGAATCATCGTGGGCCGCGAGGGCATCGTGCAGGCTTACTCAACAGGGCGCAGCCGCCTGACCGTGCGCGGCATGGCCCGCATCGAGGAGCAAAAGGGCGGACGCTACAATATCAACATTAGCGAAATCCCCTACCAACTCAACAAAACCACCCTCATCGAGCGCATTGCCGAGCTGGTTCGCGAAGGCAAGCTGGACGATATCTCCGACCTGCGCGACGAATCGGACCGCCGCGGCATGAGCATCGTGATCGAGCTCAAACGCAGCGCCCAACCACACAAGGTGCTCAACCAGCTTTACAAGTACACCCCCTTGCAATCCACTTTTAGCGTGCACATGCTGGCCCTGGTGGAAGGCGAGCCGCGCCTGCTGCCACTCAAGCGGGCGCTGCAGCTTTTCATCGAGCACCGCCAGGTGGTCATCACCCGCCGCACGCAGTTTGAACTGTCCAAAGCCCGCGCCCGCGCCCACATTCTGGATGGGCTGCTCATCGCCCTGGCCAACCTGGACGATGTCATCCGTACCATCCGCGAATCGGCGGATGTCGACGTGGCCCGCGAACGCCTCATGACTCGCTTCAAACTCTCCGAGCTTCAGGCCCAGGCCATTTTGGATATGCAATTGCGCCGCCTGGCCGCTTTGGAACGCCAAAAGATCGAAGACGAGTACAACGAAATCCGCGCGCGCATCGCTTTCCTGGAAGATCTGCTGGCCGACCCCAAGAAAATTTTGCAGGTGGTGGCCGATGACCTCAAAGAACTGACCGAAAAATACGGCGACAACCGCCGCACGCGCATTGCCGCTGAGGCTAACGAAAACTTCAAAGAAGAAGACCTGGTGGCCGACGAGGCCGTCTTGGTTTCGCTCACCGCGCGAGGATATATCAAGCGCATGGACACCAACGCCTTCCGCGCCCAAGGGCGGGGCGGGCGCGGCGTTATCGGGCAGGAAATGCGCGAAGAAGACGAGATTTCGCTGCTGCTGTCCTCCCGCACTCTCGACACGCTCTTGTTCTTCTCCGACAAGGGTAAGGTCTATTCGATAAAAACCCACCAGATTCCTGCCGCCGGACGCACCGATCGCGGAGTGCCAGCCATCAACGTAATCGGGCTGGAAGCCAATGAACGAGTCACGGCGGTGGTCAGCGTGCGTGACTTCGAACAGGCCCGCTACTGCGCCATGGCCACCGTCAAGGGCCGGGTCAAGCGCCTGGCCCTCAGTGAACTGGCCGTAGTGCGCCCCTCCGGGCTCATCGCCATCAACCTGGACGCAGGCGACGAACTGGGCTGGGCGCGTGTTACCAGTGGTGAAGATGAGATTCTCTTAGTCACCGCCGGCGGCATGGCGCTCCGCTTCAAGGAAGACGAGGTGCGGGTGATGGGCCGCGCGGCAGGCGGCGTGACCGGCATGGCCCTGCGCAAGGGCGACCGGGTTACCTCGATGGAGGTGGTCGAGCCGGGTGGCAACCTGCTGGTAGTCACCGAGCGCGGCTTTGGCAAGCAAACTCCGCTCAGCGACTATCCCACGCGCGGGCGCGCGGTCGGCGGCGTGATCACCATTAACCAAAAACTCCTGGAAAAGGTTGGGCACATCGCCACGGCGCGCGTGGTACAGCCGCAGGATGAGATCACCATGATGAGCACCGGTGGCCAGGCCCTGCGCCTCAAGGTCAGCCAGATTTCGATCAGTGGTCGGGCGACAGCCGGCGTACAGTTGATGAAGATGTCCAACGGTAACAGCCTGGCCTCTCTGGCGCGCATCCCCGGCGAAACAGTAGGAGCCTAGGAAACACTCTAATCCACAGCAGCCCGGACGCAAATGTCCGGGCTGCTGTGGAATCGAAACGCTTCAGACGCCTACTCGGAAAAATTTAAAAGAGTCTTGCCCATCCTCCGAGCAATTCCCCGTTCACAAACCCCGACTCTCTGGGAGTCGGCCACCTTGTGAGCACAAAACGCTTGAAATTTAGACAAAAACAGCTACAATAAAACAAAATTTCTAAAAAATGCGAAACGACTCACCGAGGTTGGGAAAGTTTCACCCTTACCGTGAGTAGTTACAAAAATGTCACGAGCGGCCACGGAATGGCCGCCTGATCAAGCCGCAGAACAGGAGGATTGAATGGTAAACGACACCGCCTTGATGATTATCGATGTTCAAAAGGGCATGTTCCTCGAAGAGTGGCCCATCTACCGCGGGCCGGAACTACTAAACACACTCAAAGACCTGCTGTCGCGCGCCCGCGCCGCCGGCATGCCGGTCATCTTCATCCAACATGACGCCACCGACCCTGCCGACCCGCTGCTTCCTGGCAGCCCCGGCCACCCCATCCATCCCGACATTGCCCCCTTGCCCACCGAGCCGGTTATCCGCAAGCTGCACCCAGATGCCTTCCAGGGAACTTCCCTGCAGGCCGAGTTGGAGGCCCGCGGCATTCGCAAGCTGATCATCGCCGGGATTCAAACCGAGTTCTGCGTCGACACCAGCATTCGTCGCGCCTACAGCCTGGGATATGAAGTCACGCTGGTGCAAGATGCGCACAGCACCTGGGACACCGAGCACCTTACTGCTGCCCAAATCATCGCGCACCACAACCTGACTCTGAGCGGCTGGTTTGCCAAACTTACCTCCGCCGCCGAGGTGACCTTCTAGGCGGCTCCATGCTCCCCGATCTTTCCCTGGTCGCATCGCTCCTTTTGCCACAGGGACGACTTGTCCGCGCCTGGAATTTGACCGGGGGCATGTCTGCCGTGATGACCGCGCTGGAGATCGAGACTCAGGATGGCCGATCGACCCGCTGCGTGCTGCGCTGCCCCGGCGAGGCCCAACAGAGAGAGAACCCCGACACCATCCAAAACGAGTACGGCGTCTTGCAATTGGGGCAGGCCTGGGGTTTGCCCATGCCCGCCCCACTGCGCCTCTTGCTCCCAGGTGAGGTCTTGCCCAATGCTTGCCTGGTGATGGAGTATATAGCGGGTCAGCCGGATTTTTCTCCAGCCGACCTGGACGATTATTTGAGCCAGATGGCCACAGCTCTGGCCCAAATCCACGCCGCCACACGCGGCGGGGCCAGCCTGGAATTCCTTCAACGCCAGCCCAATGCTTTCCCCAACCCGCCGGAAGAAACCACCCGGGCCGCGGACCTGCCTCGTGCGCCCATCCTCGCGGCCTTGCGAGCGTGCTCGCCACCCGTATCGGTGAACGAGACTGCCCTGCTGCACGGAGACTACTGGCCCGGTAATCTGCTTTGGAAAGCAGGGCGCCTGCAAGCCGTTATCGACTGGGAAGATGCTTCCCTGGGAGACCCGCTCAACGATTTGGGTATTGCCCGCCTGGAAGTCGTCTGGATGTTTGGCCCGCCCGCCTTACCGCTTTTCACCGAGGCCTACGCCGCGGGCAACCAGCTGGATTTTCGTGCCCTGCCCTATTGGGACCTGTGCGCCGCGCTGCGACTCTCGCGCCTGGTGGGCAGCCGCTTGGGTGAATGGGCGAATTCCTTTGCGGCTCAAGGCCGCCCCGACCTCAGCCCGGTGATCCTGGCGGAGCGCTTCGGTTGGTTTGTCGAACAAGCCCTGCAAGGGGTACGGTAAGCATTGGAACGAAGTGATTTATTCGCTACTCGTTTCGAATAATCATGGGTAAATACAAATGGGGTTGGACGGTGATTATTACTTCGTCTGGCGTTGGATCTGCCAGCCCAAAACTATCCGCGACGGTCAAGGAGAAGGTCAGCACAGCATAACAGTCGGGAGCCGTGAAGGTAGGATTCACAGCATCGGCATTGCTCAAAATCACCGTCGGGCCACTCGTTTGAGTCCACTGATAAGTCAGCGGAAGGCCCCCGTCGGGATCGCTACTGCCACTGCCATCCAGCGTAACAATCCGCCCTAAGGGCGCACGTTGATCGCTGCCCGCGTTTGAAACAGGAGCGGCGTTGAGTGCTTTTCCCTGGATGGCAAATTCGTAGGGATTCTCGTCGCTATCGTCGTTGGCAATCACAACAGTAGCCATCCGATTCCCCGGCGCCAAAGGCGCGAAGGTCACCTGAAATGTAGCTGTTGCGTTGGACGCAATGGTGGCGGGAAGAACGATGCCGCCAATCTCAAAATCTGCGGCGTTATCTCCAACCAGGCTTATTTCATCGACACTCAGGTTTGCCTCACCGACGTTGCTGATCGAAAATATCTGAGTGAACGATTGATCCAGGGATACTTCACCAAAATCGGTGAAGTCCCCGGCGGAGGGAGTGAGGTCGCCGGATAAAATCTCAATGCTATTTCCCAAAACAGATATTTCAGGAACCCTGTCAAAGTATATGTATCGCAAACCGCTGGTACTGCCACGGTAACTGATACCAGGAAAGCCGGTCGCTAATTGCGCCAAAAACGGAGCGTATCCTGCCCAACCTGGGCCTCCATGCAACACAATTGGGTTGCTCCAGGCACTTCCATCCACTGTCGTTGCTTCCACATATTTCAAATCGCCATTTGTACTGTCATAATAAGCAATCGCGGGCAAATTATTGATCACTGCCATAGAAAGTTGTTGGCCCACCTGACCCTCGCCATCGAGAGTGAGCGGGGCGCCCCAGACGCTGCCGTTGGCATCCGTCGCCCGAACATATTTCAAATCACCATTTGTGGAATCATAATATCCAATCGCTGGATAACCCTGCACCACTACCATTGAGGCTTCTCCGTCAACGTCCCCATCGCTATCCACAACAACCGGAGCGCCCCAGGTGCTGCCATCCGCATCTGTCGCCCGAACATATTTCAAATCTTGATTAATGTAATCCATATACCCTATTGCAGGTTTCCCATTCACCACAGCCAGAGTGGTATAAACACCAACCCCACCAGCGCTATCGATGGTTAGCGGAACGCCCCAGGTGTTTCCATTGGCGTCCGCAGCACGGATATACTTCAAATCTCCATTACTCATATCATAGTAACTCATTGCCGGATACCCATTCACAATCGCCATTGAGACATGAGAGCCTACCATTCCTGTGCTGTCTAAAGTAACCGGGGCTCCCCATGAGCTACCATTGGCGTCTGTCGCCCGCACATACCTTAAATCCATATTATCAAAACCCCAATAACCAATGGCCGGAAATCCATTGACAACAACCAACGAAGGCCATTGTCCACCACCATCGCTTTCCACAATGATTGGAGTTCCCCAGACACTGCCCCCGGCGTCCATTGCTCGCACATACCGTAAATCACCCTCAAGCCAATCCGAATATGCAATGGCGGGGTAGCCGTTCACAACAGCCAGGGAATTGTACCAACCCATTTCTTTATTGCCGTTATCCACAACGATAGAGGTTTGCCAGCCGGCAGCTACCGCCGTAACAATCAAGACGCTCAAGACCAATGTTACAGCGATCAAATGTGCGATTCGGCTTACAGAGAACATATTTGGTTTCATCGTGATTTCTCCCTTTTTTGATGGAACTGAAATTAAAAATCAGGATACCCAATATATCCTGACGGGAAGCATGATGTGTCCCTATTAGGAAAAAAAGCCGCGCGATCCTTCTGCCGTTTGGCTAGCCCCCGATTGTGTCTTACCAAGAAGGATTATACACAATTTTCCAACCAAAATTTCAGGGCCCTTCTACCTCTATCTGAGGGAATCCATTTGTATAATGAATACAGGTGCCTTTCTTCTAATTGGAGGTAATCCCGTGTCCTTTCCAACCGAATGGCAGACTGTCAGGCATTTCTTCGGCACGCCGCTCAAGGTGCGCTTTCCGCTATCCTTGCCCGCCAACCAGTGGATCTGGTGGGGCATTCTCACCTGGGACAACAGCAAACGCCACCCCCAACGGCCCTTCCTCTTGCGCCTATGGACCGGCTTTTGGGGCATGGTCGTCCTACTCAGCTCAGAGTGGTGCCACAACCTGGCCCATGCCGCCGCCGCGCGTGCCATTGGCAAACCAATGGACGAAATTCACGTCTACCTGGGTATGCCCCGCATCATCTACCACACCCTCAACGATACCCATGTCACCCCACGCCAGCACATCCTCCGCGCCGCCGCGGGGCCTTTATTCAACCTGGTCGCCCTGGTCCTGGCCTGGGCCGGGCGGCGCTTCACCCGCCCAGATACCCCCTCGCGTGATATCGCCAACGTAGCCGCAATCACGAATACCGCCATCGCCGGAGGGGGGCTACTGCCCATTCCCGGTATTGACGGTGGGGCCATTCTGAAATGGAGCCTGGTTTCTCGAGGACATTCAATCGAACAGGCCGATCGGGTGGTTCAAAAAGTAAACCTGGGCCTTTCAGGCGGCCTGGCCGGGTTGTGCGCTGTGGCAATCCAAAAACGCAAGCCTCTCATCGCCGTTCTGGCCGGGTTGTTTGCTGCTCTCACCCTGGCGGTAGGCACGGGCAGGATCAAAGAATAGGACCGCCTGTGTGACCCGCGGCACATCTCAGCCGCCATGCGCCCATATATACTGAGTGCATGATCGATAAACTCCGCGACCCCGTCAGCGCTCTCACCCACCTGTTTTCTGCCGCCATCGCCTTGATCGGCGTCATCGTGTTACTGGCCTTCAGCAATAAGACTACCGCCTGGATCATTTCACTCAGCGTGTACGGCGCCAGCCTGGTATTGCTCTTTTTGGCCAGCGGAACCTATCATTCGGTGCGCTCCACGCCCCGCGTCATCGAAGTTTTCCGCAAACTAGACCACTCGGCCATCTACCTGCTCATCGCTGGAAGCTACACGCCCTTCTGCGCCAATGCCTTCTCCGGCTTCTGGCGCTGGGGATTGCTGGCCGTCATCTGGTCGCTGGCCTTCTCGGGCATCCTGATCAAAATGTTCACTCTTCACGCTCCCCGTTGGGTGACGGCGGGGGTGTATGTGGCAATGGGCTGGCTGAGCGTGCTCGCCGCCCGCGAGATGGTCACGGCGCTTTCTCCAGGAACACTTTTGTGGCTGTTTGTGGGCGGAGTCATTTACACGCTGGGAGCTGTGATATACGCCACCAAGAAACTCAACCTCATCCCCGGTGTGTTGGGTTTTCATGAAGTGTGGCACATCTTTGTCATTCTCGGAGCCGCGGCCCATTTTGTGGCTGTGATGAGTCTGGTGATTTAAGATGCGTAAAGCCGATCACCACCGGCATCGCGATGGTGATCGGCCAAAGCAGCAAGCGGCGCATCGCTCGCAATACGCGCGCTAAACTACGGCTTTGCCTCACCCAATGATCTTCTGTAACAAGGGCTTGACGTGTACAATGCTGGCCCGGCCCTGCACCACCTCGGCGGCAGCCTGCTCCAGCATTTCTCGCCTGCCCTGCGGCCAGCCCAAACTGGCCACGCACAGCGACTCGCCCGGCTCCAGTCCGCCATGCACGCCCACCGTCGGCGCGCCAAAGTAAAATCCCTCTTTCGAATTGCTAACCAGCAGCAGGTCGCCGCTACGCGGCCCAGCCAAATGATGCAGTCGGTCCGTCCCGGCAACCAGGTCCAAACCAGACAGGAAACTTTCAAGCGCAACGATATCGCCTTGGGGGGTCACGGCGCGGTAATCGGCCTCCCAGCCTTCAGCCTGCGCGTTGCGCGCCAGCACCGCAGAGAGCGCCCCCTGCAAGTCTGGAGCAGCCTTCCCGGTGCGGTGAGCCTCCCAGAAAGCCATCGCCACCGGCAGCACGTCCCGTTCAAAATCCGGCGCGTCGGCCCAATGGCCCAGGCGGTTTTGCAGGTACACATGCGCCAGCCCCCCATTAGCCGCCACCACCGCGTCACATGCCGGGTCTTCGCCAGGCAAGTCATGCACATCCAGGCCCAGCGCGTCGAACAGGTACCCCATCTCACGATCAAAGGGAAAACTCATGCGCAGCGAGTGGCGATCGTCGGGAATAACCTCGATCTGGCCGTGGTCAGAAACAACCACCGTCAGGCAATTGTCCAGCCAGCCTGCCTTTTTCAAGCCTTGCGCCAGCTTTCCAATCAAGCCATCCAGCACCCCGGTCAGGTAGCCCGCTTGCGCTGAGGGGCCGTGGGCGTGTGATTCGTGATCTACACCCATGAAATACACGGTCAGCACATCGGGCTGGTGGCCTTGGTGAAAATGCTGGAGCACGCGCTTGACGGCCTGCCGGTCAAACTGCTCGGCGCTGAGGCCCAGCGGTGTGCCCGCGCCCTTGGTGAAGCGAGCAATTTGGACCAGGCTGGGCGGCAGCCAGGTATGCGCGCCGCGCGAGATCATGTGGTGCGCCACCGTGCAGGCCAGTCCACGCCCACTGGCCCATTCATACAAAGTAGGCGTCTGAATCGAAATCGTTTCGTTCAACAAGCCAGGAGGCGTGTACATCAAAACAGCATCATCCACGGCCAGGGTGTCGCCGATATCGAATGCGTAGAAGCGCGGCGGAGAGGCAAAACGGTCGAAGAACTGGTTGCCAGGGATGCCGTGCCGGTCGGGGGGCGCGCCGGTGAACAGCGCGGTCTGCCCGCACATGGTGATGGATGGAGCCGTGCTGACCGGGTCCAGGTGCAAGGGCGTTGGCCCCAAGAGTTCGGATAGATAGGGTAATTTGCCGCTGTCCAGCGCCGTGTGGAAAACATCCTGTCGCAGGCCATCGATGTTCAGGATTAAAACACGCCGGGGGTGATGAAGGGTTTGCATGGTTGCGCCTCCAAAAAGATTGTAACATTGATGTCAACCACAAAATCGCGGAACCAGGGGAATCATTAGAAAGCTTTAACCCCCAAACGGCTTTGCTTGCAGGTTTATTGGATTCTTGCTATAATCCACTTGACAAGACATCTATGATCTTGTCAGGTTACGTTCTTGGAGTAGGGCTTCTCTGCTCAACCCAGATTTGATAGGGCGTTGTGTAGAAAGTCCAATGCTTATCCCAGTGACTCACTTCTTAAAACATTACCAACATCGGTCCTGCTAGGCAGGATTTTTGGCCTATTACTATTTCCTTCCAGGAGTCTTCGACAACCTATGGACATAATCGCGCTAGAAAACGAGCCGCTTTCAACCCTGCGACAGATGGGTAAGGAACACAACATTCCCAACGCCCACCGCCTGAAGAAAGAGCTGCTCATTCTCAAAATTCGCCAGGCGGAAGCCGAAAAAGAAGGGCTGGAAGTCCGCGGTGGCATCCTGGAAATCATGAACGAAGGCGTGGGCTTCTTGCGCAGCGATTATCGCATTGGTCCTGAAGACGTATATGTGTCTCAAGCGCAACTGCGGCGCTATGAACTACGCAACGGTGATCTGGTCATCGGCCACGTGCGCCCTCCGCGCGAATCGGAGCGGCACTACGGCTTGATCAAGGTAGAAAGCATCAATGGGTTGAACCCAGACGATGCTCGCCGCCGCCCAAATTTTGAAGATCTGACGCCGATCTTCCCCGATAAGCGCTTTGATCTGGAAACCGACCGCGGCATTCTATCCACCCGATTGATCAACCTGATTGCTCCCATTGGTCGCGGACAACGCGGCATGATTGTTTCGCCACCCAAAGCTGGTAAAACCACCATCCTCAAGCAGGTCGCCAACGCCATCTCCGAAAATTATCCCAACGTCCACCTCATTGTAGCCTTGATCGGAGAGCGTCCCGAAGAAGTGACCGACATGGACCGCTCGGTGGATGGCGAGGTGGTGGCTTCCACCTTCGACGAGCCTGTCAGCTCACATGTGCGCACCGCCGAAATCACGCTGGAACGCGCCAAACGGCTGGTCGAAATTGGCCGCGATGTGGTCATCCTCATGGATTCGCTCACCCGCCTTGCCCGGGCTTACAACCTGGTGGTCAACCCCTCGGGCCGCACCCTCTCGGGCGGCATGGACCCATCGGCGTTGTACCCGCCCAAGCGCTTCTTCGGCGCTGCCCGCAACCTGGAAGAAGGCGGCTCGCTGACCATCATTGCTACCGCCCTGGTAGACACAGGCTCGCGCCTGGACGATGTGGTCTACGAAGAATTCAAAGGCACCGGCAACATGGAACTGCACCTGTCCCGCCGCCTTCAGGAACGGCGCATCTTCCCCGCGCTCGACATCGAACGCTCCTCCACCCGCCGCGAAGATTTGCTGTTAGGCCCCGACATCTTGCAGAGAGTGTGGTTAATGCGTAGAATGTACCTGCAGATGATTGGAAATCCGCCCACCGGGGCGGGCATGGACCCCTCCGTGGCGACCGAAGCCATCCTGCAGCGCATGATTAAGACGCGCAATAACATGGAAATGCTCGAAAATCTGATGGAGGATGCGTGATCCGTAAAACGAATACCGCTGCGACCCCGGCTCCGGCCCCCACCGTCGCAGCAGCCTCGCGAGCCAATCGCGACTGGCTTTTTTGGAGTACCTGGCTTTTAGCCTTCTTAATGGTGTTTTGGCTGACGAATGTGATCCTGAAAAAATCTGGGTTCGATCTGTTTGCGCGCGCGGAGGACACATTTTCGGAGCCGCTTTTTGCCGCTCCCGCGCAGGAAGTGGACGTTCCCATGCCCGACTTCAGGCCAGGCGTGCGAGTCGAGTCGGTAGTACGCTCGACCAGCTTGCATACCATCATCCCTGACGAGTCCTTTACCACGCCAAAGAAATACACGGTCGAAGCAGGTGATTCAGTCTTCGGCATCGCTCTTTCCTATAAGCTCGATCCGGAAACCGTTTTGTGGGCCAACTACAACCTGCTCAATGACAACCCCAACATGCTCTCGGTTGGACAGGAACTGACCATTCCCGCGGTGGATGGCGTGCTGCACACGGTCAAGAACGGGGACACGTTGGAGAGCGTGGCGCGGAAGTATCAGGCCAACCCGGAAGAAATTCTCACCTGGCCGGGCAATGATATCGACATCGTCGATCAAACCCTTGTTGCCGGGGAAACCATCATGGTTCCAGGCGGAATTCGCGAGATGCAAACGTGGGTGGTGCCCACCATCTGGCGGGCCAATTCGGGAGCCAACCAGACGGTCAACGCCGGATGTGACACCAGCGGCGTATCCGTCTACGGAACGGGGTACTTTATGTGGCCCGCCGACAATCATTCCATCTCTGGAAACACCTACTGGTCAGGTCATCTGGGAATCGATATTGCCGCGGCCGGCGGCGCGCCCATCTATGCCTCCGACAGTGGCGTGGTGGTGTACGCGGCCTGGATCGGCGGCGGTTATGGCAACATGGTCATGATCGATCACGGCAATGGCTTCCACACCCTGTATGCCCACAACAGCTCGCTGATCGTGCGCTGCGGCCAGGGCGTATCCAAGGGACAGGTCATTGCCTACGCTGGCAGCACGGGAAATTCCACCGGCCCGCACTTGCACTTCGAGATTCGTTACGGCGGTATGTTCGTCAACCCGCTAGATTATATCCAGTAGCGCTCGCGAACGAACCAAAGAATATTCATATTAAAGCCCGAAATTGGGGGTTGCATCCCAATTTCGGGCTTTAATGCCGCTTCCGTGCGAAGTTACGGTTCCGCTTTAGGGATTTTCCCAGTAGGCCATCTCATCGATGCGAATAGCGTAATTCTTGGTATCAATCCCACCAATGTAAACGCCCAGGTAACCCGCTGTCCAGGTGGCATCGGTGAAGTCCGCCAGATACACGCCATTGGCGTACAGCGTGATGCGGCTGCCGCTCAGCAGCAAGCCCATGCGGTTGTTCTGGTTGCTGCCCGACAAAATGGCTTTGTCCGCGGTCCATTGTTTCAACCAGGTCATCTTACCTTTCTCGCCATCTTTGCCATCCCAACGGCGCAGCGCATAGCGTCCGTCACAGGTGAAGCCAAACAGGTAACCGCGGTCGGCCTCCTGCAGCACCGGCGAGCGGAACAGGATGCCGTACTGATCGTTGGCGCCGCAGTTACCCGAGTTGACCTGCATTTCCAGGTACATATTGCCCAGGCCATAGCCCGCCGGATTGGATAGACGCCAGCCCAATTTGCCGGTCAGGCCGGTGAAGACCATCTGGCCGTCCTTGAATTCCATCGAGGTATATTCACTGGCTCCGGTGGGCCAAATCCAGGCTTGCGAGTCGTCCATCGTGTCCCGTTTGGTGGGGCTGCCCAAGCTGGCACGGGGATCTTTGGGGTCCAGGGTGGGGGTTGGCGCTGAAGTGCTGGTCGAAGTTGCAGTTGGACCCTGGGTGGCGGTTGCTTCGGGCGTGGGCGGAACAGGCGTCTCGGTTGGCACGGCCGGTTCAACTGCCGTCTCAGGGGTATTGGTAGCAACCAAGGGAGCCTTATCTTCCGGCTCGGCAGCGCCCGGCGTGGCCGTGGCGACCAACGGAGCAGCCACGGTTGCGGTGGGCACGCTGGTTAACAGACGCTCCAACTCAGCTTGAATCTGCTCGTCGGTCAGGGTCGGCGTGGCTCCTGTGTCCGCGGGCTTGGGGACGCCAGGCAGCGAAAAGCTGCAGCCCGAAAGCACAATGATGCATACCAACAAAATCGGGATTACCTTCTTCATTTTTCCTCCGCTCTGCCAGGGTGTCTCTCCCCAGCCAAACCTTCAATGCTTTTCTTTAGACGCTGGGCAGAACCTGCTGGTTCCCTGACCCAGATGATTAAGCCTTGTAACCGATCATGCGCAAGAAACCCTTGCGCCAGGCAATGCCTTCTTCGTCTTCAATCCCCTGGGGTTTCGACCCATCCGCCACGCCCAAAATGGCCCGACCAGCGCCTACATCCGCGAGAATCACCTGCGTAGGGTTGGCCGTGGCACAGTACACCCTGCACACCTCGGGCGTATTTTGTACGGCCTTCAGCACATTGATGGGATAGAACCCCTCTCCCAGGAAGATGATGAAGCTGTGGCCCGCGCCAATAGCCAGGGCATTCTTGCAAGCCAGGTCGATCATGGCCTGATCGGTGCCCGAAAAACGCACCAGGCAAGCCCCAGAGGCTTCGCAAAAAGCCACGCCAAACTTAATCCCAGGCACACTGTTCACCAAAGCTTCGTGCAAATCTTCAACAGTTTTGATGAAATGCGATTGTCCCAGGATGAAGTTGACGGCCTCTGGTTTTTCAATTTCGACAGACAAAAATTCCATCCCCTGCTCCTTCGGCAAAATCACCCGCCTGTATCTGGAAATCGTACCTCCAGGCAATTCAAGACTCGTTGGAAAGGTACGTGGTGTTATTCATATTTTTGGGTGCGCACACCCTAAAATGCATAACCTACCCCAACAACCCCTCAACAATCCTATTAAATCTATATCAGTATTTTACATCATGTGATATGAATTCGCACCCATTCGCGGCGAGGTCTTTTCATCCCCCCTTTCAGAATCGTTGGGCTGAAAGGTTTGTCAATTCAAATATCTTAGAGTATCATGAACTTTGTGAAAAGTTCCGAAACCCCTTTTCTAGCCGATTGGTTTGCAATATCCCTGCGCTGGCTGGTCATTTTTGGTTTGGTGATCTCATTGTCTTTAACGACCAGCCTGGGGCTGCCATTAATCATTGCCCTGGGGTTTCCGGTAATCTGGAATGCGTTCAATTCCACGCTTGCCATTTTCAACCGCCGCCTGCCAGCCCATCGCATTGTGAACCTGGCAGCGGATACGCTCGCCACAATCTCGCTCTTCATCTTAGCCGGCGGCTATAACAGCTCGATCATCTGGGTAGGAGCGCTGTCCATTATGTCGGGCGCAGTGTATTATGAACTACGCGGCACCCTCTCGATGGCAATCATCACTTCGGCCCTGCAAATTGGGTATGTCTATTTTTTGAGTGGATCGGCGCTCACCCTGCAGCTTGTCGGCATCACCGTAGGCCTGAACGTGGGCATCGCCGCAGTTTCTGCGGCCCTCAGCTACCCATTATTGAACCGCCTGCGCCAGAGCTACCTCAGCCTTCAACGTCAGCGCCGTGAAAGCGAGCAGCGCGTCCAGCAAATGGAGCGCAGCCGTATGAAAGCACTGTTCTCGATGGTCGAAGCCTTCAGCGCCACGCTCAATTACCAAACCGTGCTGCAAAGCACGCTCGACATCAGCACCAACGCATTGGGAGTGATCAACGGCCAGTCCGACACATTGCTGAGGGGCTTTTTACTGTTCACCGGTCAAAACCTGCGCCTGTCGGCTTCACGCGGATTCCCTGTCCGCGATCAAAACATTGAGCTACCCGCCGAGGAAGGCGTGCTGCGCGAAGTTTTGCAGAGCGGCGAAAAACGCCTCATTCTGGACCCGGTCCGCGACCCCGAATTAGGAAAGTTTGTCGGCATGGAGGGTGCAGCCGCCGCACTGTGCCTGCCGCTCCTGCGAGGAATGAGCGCCTTTGGCGTGCTCCTCCTGGCCCATCCCAAAGCCGAATTTTTCAACGAAGAGCGAGTCGAAACCCTGGAAATGATCAGCCATCAGGCAGTGATCGCTATTCAAAATGCGCGCCTGTTCCAAGATCTGTCCTCCGAGAAAGAGCGCATTGTGCAAAGCCAAGAAGAAGCCCAAAAGAAGTTGGCCCGCGATTTACACGACGGCCCCACCCAGTCAGTATCTGCCATTGCCATGCGTCTGAGTATTGCCCGCAAGATCATCGAGCGCAATCCGGCCGAGGCTGTAGACGAACTGGTCAAAATTGAAGACCTGGCTCGCCGCACCACCCAGGAAATTCGCCACATGCTGTTCACCTTGCGCCCGTTGGTGCTGGAAAACGAGGGGCTGATCGCCGCGCTCAACACCATGGCCGACAAAATGAAAGACCTGTACGGTCAGAAAGTGATCATCGACGCTGACGCCGGACTGGTTCAAGAATTGGACATGACCCGTCAAACCGTCATTTTCCAACTTTCAGAAGAATCCGTTAATAATGCTCGCAAACACGCTGAGGCCGCCGAAATTTGGGTCCGCTTGAAGTACGTACCCAATGAGCCCGGCATGGCCTTATTGGAAATCGCGGATAACGGCAAGGGCTTCAACGTACAAGAAGTTCTTGGATCCTATGACCGACGCGGCAGCCTGGGCATGGTCAACCTGCGCGAGCGCACCGACCTGATTAACGGGGTGCTCAAGGTCGATTCTGTTCCTGGTCGTGGCACGCGCATCCGCGTAGCCATCCCGCTCACCGAAGAAGCGGTCGACCGGCTTCAACGGGCTCGCTAAAAACCTGTCCTAAAAACATTGGGGGAGGATGCAATTGGCTCATTGGGAATTGGCGTGGTGAAATCCGCATTTATGCGGGACCTACCACGGCAACTCCTAGAGAGCCATGCGATTTTGAGGATAGGCACCAAGGGATCTTTGAGTCGTTCTACAAAGTTTAAGCAGACTGGATCAGCGTTAGAAGCACCGGCAACGCGGCTTGAATAGCCCGAGCCCTGTGGCTGATTTGATTCTTCTCCGCGCCGCTCAGCTCTGCCATCGTCAAGCCGCGCTCGGGCAGCAAAAAAATGGGGTCATAGCCGAAACCATTCGTGCCGCGTTCTTCAGGGATGATTTCGCCGGGGCAATCTCCTTCGGCGAAGTACATCTCTCCAGTCGGGGTGGCAATTGCCACCGTGCAATGGAAATGCGCCCGCCAGGGGCGCGGCTTGCCAGCCAGATTCTCCAACAAAAATGCGCGGCGGTCGGCATCGGTAGCGCCAGGCTTCAAGGAATAACGCGCCGAGTGCAAGCCGGGTTGGCCATCCAAAGCGTCCACCTCCAGCCCCGAATCATCCGCCAACGTGATACAGTTGCCTGCCTGAGCATAAGCGCGCGCTTTGAGCGCGGCGTTGTCCGCATACGTCAAGCCGTCCTCGACCACATCCAGTTGGATCCCGCGTTGGGTGGGCAGGCGCAGATCGAAAGGCTGCCCACCGAGGATTTCCTCAATTTCACGCAGCTTTCCGGGATTGCTGCTGGCAATCAATATCTGAATCCGTTTCATTCGCGCTGCCCCTCCTTAGAGGCGTTTCTTGCTCTGGCGGATAGAATCTGGTTCTCTGGGATTTCACCACGCCAATTCCCAACGACGCTAGAATCTTCTAATCGACCGCGCAATGGTATATTTTTATCATAAAATTCATAAAAAGTTGACTTACTGAATCTCGCGTGTTATAATATGCGCATAATTATAACTCAAGTACGAGCTTCTATTCTGTGAACCCAACTCGTTACCCGCTAAGAATCAATGTCGGTTTTTTGCTAAACCAGCCCATTGGGTATAGCCGCGAAATTCACTTCGATTGTCCCAAAATCAAACTGGATGACGATTTTGTTGTCGAGAATCTCACCGGCCTGGCGCGCGTCAACCGGACTCCGCAAGGAATTCTCTTGCAAGCCGAGTTCACCTGCCAGATGGGCATGGATTGTGTTCGTTGTCTGAACAGCATGACACAATCCATGAGCACCCACTTCGATGAATTATATGCCTTCAATGAGCGCTCTCTCACCGAAGCTGGGCTGCTGCTCCCCGAAGACGGCAACATTGACCTGTCGCCGCTGGCCCGCGAATACCTGCTTCTGGAAGTTCCAATATCTCCGGTATGCAAGCCTGATTGCAAAGGATTGTGTCCGGTGTGCGGCGAAGATCTCAACCTTACCGTGTGTGAGCATACTGTAGCTGCTCCTTAGCCAACCCGCCGGATTTTGTCAAACGAGGAGGGTGGACTTGACTGCTCCCGGCCGACGCAACCGACATACCACAGAAATCCTGAGCATGCTGTTGGAAAAGGCAGATGTTCAAGGCTATCTGACTACCGAAGATCTGATGGAAGCCTATCCGAATGTGTCAGAGGATCGTGAGCGCCTGGAAGCCATCCTGGTTGCGCTCCGCCGCCGCGGGGTAGATATTCTTGACCAAGACGACGAAGGCTCTTTCGACGATCTGGACGATGCGCTAGACGACGAATCTACCACCCTGGCTGATCTGAGCCGGATTTCGAGCGACGATATCGTCGGCTTATATCTGAAAGAAATGTCCAGGGTGCCCCTACTCTCCAGTGAAGAAGAGTTGTGCCTGGCCAAGCGCATCGAATCGGGCAAGAGCGCGAAACGCGAACTGGGCCGATCGAATGGCAGCACCCCCGCTGCCCGCCGCGCCGAACTGGAGAACATCATCGGCGACGGATCGTTGGCGCGAGAACACCTGATCAAAGCCAACACGCGCCTGGTGGTCAGCATCGCCAAACGCTATATCGGGCGAGGCGTGCCGTTCCTTGATCTCATCCAGGAAGGCAACCTGGGCTTGATGAAAGCAGTCGAAAAATACGAATACCAGCGTGGCTTCCGCTTCTCAACCTACGCCACCTGGTGGATTCGCCAGACGATCACCCGCTCCATCGCCGACCAGGGCCGCACCATCCGCGTGCCGGTACACATGGTTGACCGCATTCGCCAGCTTTACCGCACCACCCACGAGATGGAACAGCGCCTGGGCCGCCAGCCTACCCACGAAGAACTGGCTGACGCGATTGGGGTCAAGTCGAATAAGATTGATTGGATGATGCGCGTCTCCTGGCTGCCCCTATCATTGGAAAGCCCCATCAACGACGATGAAGAAGATTCTGAACTGGGTATGTTCGTCGAAGACCAGGTGACGCCTTCACCCATCCAGAGCACCTACTCCACCCTGCTGCGCGAAAAAGTGCAGGAAGTGTTGGAAACCCTGCCACCGCGCGAAGCGCGCATCCTGCGCCTGCGCTTTGGGTTGGAAAACGGGCGCTCTTACACCCTGGAAGAAGTCGGCCAAAAATTCGGCCTGACCCGCGAACGCATCCGCCAGATTGAATCCAAAGCCCTGCGCCGCCTGCGCCATCCGCGCCGCGCACGCCAACTCAAAGATTATCTGTCATGACGCTTCCCCAAACCATCCAGCAATCATTCGCCTGGTGGAGTTTTGGGCAAGCAGTTGCTGACGCGCCTGCCTTTCTGCGCGCCGCGCGCCAAATCGGTTTCCAGGGTGTAGAACTGCTGCCCCGCGGGCTGTGGAACGCGGCTCGCGATGCCGGGCTGGTCATTGCCAGCGAGGGGGCAGGATCATTGACCGATGGGCTCAATCGCCGCGCCAACCACCCGGCCATCGAAGATGAAGTGGGGCAAAAGTTGGCCCTGGCCCAGCCATACAACCTGAAGAACCTGATTGTCTTTTCGGGCAATCGAGCCGGTTTGAGCGATGAAGCTGGGCTGGAAGCCACCGTAGAGGGCCTGTGCAGGCTGGCTCCCGCCGCTGAGGCCGCCGGAGTGAATCTGGTGCTGGAGTTGCTCAATTCCAAGGTCGACCATCCCGATTACCAGTGTGACCACACCGCCTGGGCGGTGAGAGCCGTGGAGCAGGTAGGCTCGCCGCGCGTAAAAATCCTCTATGACATCTACCACATGCAAATCATGGAAGGGGATCTCATCCGTACCATCCGCGCTCACACCCGCCACTTTGGTCATGTGCATACCGCGGGCAATCCAGGACGCAGCGATCTGGACCATACGCAGGAGATACATTACCCGGCCGTGATTGCCGCGCTCAAAGAATCAGGCTACACTGGTTTCGTGGGTCAGGAGTTCCTGCCCAAGGGCGACCCACTCAAGGCCCTGGAAGACGCTTACCGGTTGTGCCAGTAAGATCGTGACCCACGAAAACCGCCCGCTTGTGGATTCCATTCGCGGGTTATCGTTCTCTATCCGCGCGGATCCATGCAACACGAACCACTCCCCACGTTCCACAGGGGGCGCTGCCACCGAGGTTTACACTAACCTGCGGGTACGGTTCGCCAGGGTCTGGTCAGCCGCCAGGCCTCCTGCCCCGGGGGGGCACTGGACGGAACCATCAAACCGATATATTATTAACGCAGAACATCCCCGGTGGTCACCGGTCATTCCCATCCCCCCCATCAGGAGAACAGCGCATGTCCAAAAAAATCGTTACCTTCGGCGAAATCATGCTGCGCCTGGCCCCGCCCGGCTTCCTGCGCATTGCCCAGACCCAAACCTTTGACGTGGAATTCGGCGGCGGGGAGGCTAACGTGGCCGTCTCGTTGGCGGGTTTCGGTGAGCACGCTGCCTTCGTCACCCGCCTGCCCAACAACGACCTGGGCGATAAATGCGTCGCGGTGTTGCGCATGCACAACGTGGACACCAACGAAATCACGCGCGGTGGCGAGCGAATCGGCATCTACTTTCTGGAAGCTGGCGCTGCTCAACGCGGCAGCAAAGTAATCTACGACCGGGCCAACTCTTCTGCCGCCACCATTCAACGGGGCATGATCGATTGGGACAAGGTCTTCGCCGGGGCCGACTGGTTCCACTGGACCGGGATTACCCCCGCCATTTCTGCTTCAGCAGCCGACGTATGCCTCGAAGCGGCCCAGGCAGCCCGGGCTGCCGGCCTGACCGTCTCTTGCGACCTGAACTATCGCGCCAAGCTGTGGAAATGGGGTAAGCCCGCTGGCGAGGTAATGGAAGAATTGGTCGCGTTGGCCGACGTAGCCATTGGTAACGAAGAAGACGCCGAGAAAGTCTTCGGCATTAAAGCTCCCGAAACCGATGTAACCAAAGGCCAGGTCAGCGCCGACCACTATCGTTACGTGACTGGCGAATTGGCCAAACGCTTCTCCAACCTCAAACACATCGCCATCACCCTGCGCGGCTCCATTTCGGCCAGCCACAACACCTGGTCGGGGGTACTTTGGTCGGAGGGCAATTTCTTCGAAGGTCTAAGTTTCGATATCGTGCCGATCATCGACCGCGTTGGCGGCGGAGATTCGTTCGCGGCGGGACTCATCTATGGCTTGCGGCACTACGACTCACCGCAAGACGCCCTCAACTTTGCCATTTGCGCATCTTGCCTCAAGCATTCCATCTTGGGCGATTTCAACCACGTCAGCCTGGACGAGGTCAAGAAGCTGATGAAAGGCGATGCTTCGGGAAGGGTGGCGCGTTAACGACCCCACGCCGGACGGCGGTAGCGGCGCGGTAAAACCACCATGACCGCGGTGGTAATGACCATCGTCCCCAACGCCTCCCAAAGCGCCCCGCGGGCAATCGTAGCGTAGACCGGCCAAAAATCGTAAGGTTCAGAATGATAAAGGTTATGTATTAAAATAAACGTGGGCATCAAAATCACATAGAAATAGGTTGCGACACTGATAGCCCACAAGACCGAAAAACGAAATGTACTTCGTCGCAGTACGCGCGTCAAGTACAGATATACCAGGCTGATGAACACGCCCGCCAACGTATGCGAGACGATGCTGGCCAAAGCGTTGCCGCCCGGTACTGCCGCCCCTGCCAACACCCCCACCAGGATGGCTCCAACCGGACCCGAGATGGCTGCGCCCAAGATAACGGCCACTTCGCGAGGATCCGTGATTACGTTCGATCCAGGTATGGGCACAGTAATTTCCAGGAGAACAAAGGTCAACGCAACCAACCCAGCCACAGCGGCAATACTGAGGCCCCATGCGGTTGCCCAGTGAAAGGATTTTGCTACGATGTTTTCCTGCTGCTCGTTTGGATGGTCGCCCATTGGTTTCCCTGTCAGGGTCAAAGCGTCCCAATTTATTTGGCGCAGCAACAATAATGTAATAGTATATTACCCTGATTCATAATAAAACGTACCCACTGAATCCCGGCTCGTTGAGAATTGCCGCAGTGAAAACCCAACACACTCTTCGATCGATCCAACCCTTCGGACTGGAGCAACCATGAACATTTGGCCCGTCGCCGCCCATGACATCCGCGTGCTGCGCGAGCTGCTGCTCCGCAAGCGTGAGCTGGCCTCCGCCTCGGTGATGAGCGAGCGCGCCGCCCAGTGGTCAGATCACGCCTCGTTGAACAGCCACCGGCCCATGATTCTAGCGGAGACCGGCGGAGTGTTGGATGAGTTGGTCCCGCTTATCTCCCTTCAGTGCCGCGAGGAATGGGCCCAACGCATGGAACGCGATCTTCGCGAGCAAATCTTTCGCGCTGAGAGGGTACAGGATGATTGGGTGCTGCGCCCCTTCATCGACTACCAGTGGCTCGTGGATATTGGCAATTTTGGGGTAGAGACCGAACTGGTGCGCGGGCAAAACGACGGCAAACTGGGCAGCTACCATTGGGACGCGCCCATCCAAGACCTGGACCGCGATTTCGACAAACTCCATTTTCGCCAATTATCCGTGGACCGCGAGCGCACCCTGGCCTGGAAAGCCCACCTGGAAGAGCACTTCGGCGACATTCTACCAACCCGCAGGCGCGGCTTTCATTGGTGGACGGCAGGTCTGACCTGGTCGGCCATTAACCTGGTCGGGCTGGAATCTTTCATGCTGGGCATGCACGACAACCCTGCCGGAATCCACCGCCTGATGGCCTTCCTACGAGATGACTTTCAACACTTTTTGGACTGGTTCGAACGCGAAGAATTAATTTCGTTCAACAATGAGGACGACTATGTCGGTTCGGGCGGCATTGGCTACACCCGCGAGCTTCCCGGCGGGGATGGTCCGGCCAGGGTGAAAGACTTATGGGGGCTATCTGAATCGCAGGAGACGGTGGGCGTCTCGCCGCGCATGTTTGAGGAATTTGTCTTCCCCTACCAGGAACCACTGGCCCGCCGCTTTGGCTTGTTATATTACGGCTGCTGCGAGCCGCTTCACAAGCGTATTCACATCGTCAAGCGCTTGGCCAATCTGCGGCGCGTTTCGGTTTCGCCGTGGTGCGATCAAGAGGTCATGGTCAACGAGTTGGGCGCGTCTGTGATTCACTGTCGCAAGCCCAGCCCCACCCTGATCAGCACGGCGGTTTTCGATGAAGACGCCATCCGCGCCGACCTGCGCCGCACGCTGGAAATCTGCCGGGGCGTGCCGCTCGAACTGGTGATGAAGGACGTGCATACCCTCAACGATCAGCCCGAGCGGCTGGGACGCTGGGTGACGCTGGCGCGCGAGGAGTGCGAGAAATTCAATTATTAGCACCCATCTTGGCAACCATCTGCTTGGCAGGCATAACCATACTCTTGACCATGTTTTTCTGGAACCAGCGCTTGATCGGTGGAATGCGCAGCAGGGGCGCGCCAAATGTATTCAGCATCACCACGCCGAACTGGCGCTGCGGGAAGGTTTTAAAAATCCCCAGGCGGCGGTAAGCCCGGTAATCGGCCTGGAATACAGCCCGCAGGCGGCCCCAGATGTCATCCCGGAACACCTTCATGCCACCCACACCCAGGAAGGTGGCCGGGCGGGTGGATTTTTCCAATGCCGCCGCCGCAATGTCCACAGCCAGTTGATCGAGGAGCGCGTCTAATTCGGTCGGAGAACCGACCTCGTCGCTGACCACGCCCACCAGTTGGATGTCCATCACTTCGGCGTATCCCTGGAGAAGCTCTTGCAAATTTTCCTGGCGGCTGAGCGGGCCGGAAAGAACAAAGGCCATGTGTTTGCCGCGCAGCACGGGGGTGTGCGTATTAAAGAATGAGCGATCGAAGAAAGTCTTCCAACGCGCCGAAAGATAGCGGTCGTGGATAGCGCCCACGTAGATGAGCACATCGGATGTCATAATCGTCGAGCGATAAAACTCGATATAGCCGTCTTTGCCCTCAAAAACGCACTCGTTGTCCATGCCGCAATGGATGCAGCCCTGGCAGCCCGCCTTGATATCAACCTCGCGCAGGTTGACAAAACGCACCTCGCCTTTGAGCGAATCGCGCAAGCGCTGGGCCATGCTGAGCACGTTGGCCTGTCCCGGCTCACCGTCGTACAAGATGACGGCTTTCTTTCCGCCCAGATCCACCGGGTTGCCAGCCGGGCCGGGCTGATAGTTCCAGGGCTGCCAGGTCACCGGCGCGTATTTGCGCTGGGTGGGCCCGCCCTTCTCTGCCGCCGCCAGGAAGCGACTACCGAATCCCTCCAACTGCTTGCGCCCTTGCAGATTGAACAGGTCGGACATATCCGGGGAGAAGGATTCCACGAAACGCATGTCCAGATCATCGCAGATGGCGTGAATGTAATTGTGGGCGGTGTTGTCAAAGAAGTGGATCGAGGTGGATATAGCCGCCGTATACTTGCCGGCAAATGCATCCTGCGCGCCGCGCTCAAAGATCAATTCGATGAAGCGCTTATAGTGTCCATGCACCAGCATATAGTACAGCGGGAAGGACCAGATGACGGCATCGGCCTGACGAACCTGGGCGATAACCTCGTTGAAGGCGGCCGGTTCGAGCTCGATCCGCCGGATGCGCTGGGCCACATGCAGCGCCTGGAAGCTATGCTGGGGGTGAAGTTTGGCTAAATAATTGACATATTGCAGCGTTCCGCTGTTATCGCCCTTAGGGCTTCCGTTGAGAATAATGATATTCATGATATTTTCCTTTCCATGTTCGTTCAATTCTTATATGTAACTAATGACATACGTTGCGCAAAAAAAGAGAACGGGTTCTACAAACTCTGGACGGTTCGAATGGTCTCGTTAAGCCACTCCAGATACGCTTCTTCATAGCGCATTCCCATCTTAAGGGTTGCCATCCAGAACACTGAATCGCGCTGCAAACTGGGGAGAGGCAAGCATTTCGCCTGCTCTTCCATTTCTTGCTGCATTTTCCGGTATTCCGCCAGTTTTTGCAGATGTATTTCGCGCTGCACGGTCAACTCAGCCAGGATGTTCTCATTGGTACGCTGCCCAGAGAAAAACAAACGCACCAGCAATTCCTCTTTGACCGAAACCGCCTCGGTCAGCGGGCGGCTCAACCACACACTCAGCATTTGCCGTCCCTGCTCGGTAATCGTATAGGTGCGCCGGTCGGGCTGGCCTTCGCCCATCACAAACCGCGAAGTCACGAGCCCGTCTTTTTCCATCTGCCGCAGCGTGGTGTAAATCTGGCTGTGGTAGGCATGCCAGAAATGCCCGGTGGAGTGATCGAGCGCGCGCTTGAGATCATAGCCGGTCATGGGCTGATAGTTGAGAAATCCAAGCAGAATGTACTGGATCATAGAGTGATTATACAGCTCAAGATTTATATGTCAATAATGACATATGTCACTTTACCCCGTCCCCACCAACACCAGCCCCGCGCACAACACCCCCAGCCCCTGCCAATTGGGCACCTACATCGGCTCTTTGAGCAAA
>CAYOHX010000056.1:0-29583 GCA_964403875.1 uncultured Anaerolinea sp.
AACCCCTATTTTTGTTTAAAGTTTCCTTCAACCACGGTTAACTGCGGTGGTACCAGATCATCAAAATCGGCCCAAAACACAACAAATTTGTAATGTAAAGTATGGTGGTTATTACGCTATAATAACTTTTATGGGGAGAGTTCCACGATAAAAAACTTTCTGATCACCCATAATTATTGGTGCCTTGGGGCAAGCACTGCAAGATTACCGGGGCGTTAAACGGTCTTAGGATCTCGCTTCGATCAGGAGAATTTCATGAAATCCATCCGAGATTGGTTCAAGGTGTGTATTCTTACAACCTTAGTAGCTTTGCTATTTCCTGGAGCGATTTTCGCCCAGACATCGCCCCTGAATGCGAGGATTGAGGGTATTGACTCCCAGAGTTTTCCCCAGGTAAAAGCTTACGTATCTGTGACTGATTCTCAAGGATTTTCAATCACCGGCCTTGAGCAAAGTGCTTTTTCAGTCTCGGAAGATATGCAACCTCTTTCGGACTTTCGGATTACGCCTTTCAAAAACGACGATCAGCCCCTGGCCATTGTCCTGGTAATCGATGTCAGTGGCAGCATGGCAGGATCGGCGCTATCCAATTCTGTCGCGGCGGCGAAGGATTTCATTGCGACTCTAACCCCCAATGACAAAGCCGCGCTGATTGCATTTTCCACTCAACCTGTTGTTTTACAGGATCTTACCAGTGATCATAGTCTGATCACTCAGGCATTAGATGGTTTGAAAGCTGAAGGTGACACCGCCCATTATGATGCCCTCATCGAAGCGGTAAATCTGCTCAAAAATCGGTCTGAGCGCCGGGTGATCGTCTCATTGACCGATGGCAAGGAAACCGGGATCAGCTCCTTTGATTTTGACCAGATGATTAATGAAGTGGTACGCTGGTCTATTCCAGTCTACCCAATTGGCTTTGGCGGAGTCGATCAAGAGGAGCTTGGTCGCCTGGCCAAACTTACCGGTGGTTTTGCGCAAGTAAAACCGGACTCAAGCGCTTTGACTGCTGCTTTCTCTACAGTATTGGAAAACTTGCGCCAGCAATACCTTATCGAGTTCACTTCCACCCTTCAGGCGGATGCACTTGAACATAACCTGGATATTGCCGTTTCCCATCAAGATGGGGTGGCCTTGGCTTCCAGAAAATTTGTGGCTACGCCGGGCCAGGTGACCATTTCTTTTTCCAAATTCACTGAAGGACAAGAAATTTCGGGCAATGTGCTTTTTGAGCCAGATGTAATCGCCCCTGCGCCAGTCGTACAGCTAGATATTCAGATCGATGGACAACATCTTACCAGTGTTTTAGCAGCTCCTTTTAGTCATGTCTGGGACTCATCCATTATCCCCGAAGGTAATCACGATTTTGTCTTCACGGTCACGGATGCAGCGGGAAACGTCGGTTCCAAAACAATCACACTCAATGTTCAACCACCCATTCGTATCGTTCCCGGATTAGTCGAAGATTCCGTAATCAGCGGGGAAGTTTTGGTTACGGCGGATGTAACCGCTCCTGCGGGAATTGCAAAAATCAATTTCTATGTCGATGGGCAGCAACTGGCTGAGTTGACAGCGCCACCTTATGAAATTTTATGGGACACAACCAAGGTTTCGCCCGGTTATCATTTCCTAAAAATCACGGGCGCTGACGTAAACAGCTTCTCAACAGAAGCTCAAGTACGCGTAAATGTGGAGATTCAAAAATCATCGAACCTCTTATGGGTTGCCGCGATTGTGGCTTTGGCCGCAGCCGGGATTTTAATCCCTCTGGCAATTCGTGGTAACAAATCTGCCAAAAAGGGAAAAGCATCGCCTGCAACAGGGTTCGCAGGCAAAGAAACGCCGATCGCTTTAAAGGCATCCTTGATTGAGAAAGAAGGAATGAACCCTGGCGCAGTCTGGCCGTTGAACAACCCAGAGACTCGCTTGGGACGCAAGAGAGATGAAAATGATATCCCGTTGAAGGGATTGCAAGCATCTCGTCGCCAGGCTCTAATCCGCCTACAGCCTGAAGGCTTTGTGTTAATTTTACTTTCTTCTGAAAACCCCATGATTGTGAATGGAACTCCTGCAACGGGCGACACTCTTTTGAAAAACGGAGACGTGCTTGAAGCGGGCGAAAGCCAGTTTGTTTTCGAGATTCAAGCTTAACTATGGAATACACTCCCGAACCTATGACGCTGCGGATCGAGTCTAAACCCTTCACCAATCAGGGGATGAAGCGCGAGAATAACGAGGATTGGGTTGCTGGATTTGAACCCTCAGATCCCCGAGAAATTGAAGTGAGTGGCTATTTGTATATCGTGGCCGATGGTGTTGGTGGCGCTAGCAAGGGTGAACGAGCCAGCCAATACGCGGCTCAAAAGGTGCTGTATGAGTACTTCAAGCACCCTGAAGCCTCACCAGATGAACGCCTTGCCGTTCTGATACGGAAGGCGGGCAATGATATCTACGAGCATGCGCTAGAGACGGGGTCTCCCCGAATGGCTACCACCATGGTTGCCGCTGTTATCCGAGGTGACCGATTAACGATTGCAAATGTGGGAGACAGCCGGGCTTACCTGATCCGAAGTGGAAGCGCGCTTCAAATATCGCAAGATCACAACCTTGCCAGTGAGCTGGTACGGAATGGTACCATGACACCCGAGGAAGCGAAGCACTCAAAAACGCACAACAAGTTGCTACGGTCATTAGGCGGGGAGCCGGACGTAGATGTGGATGTTTTTCCGCCTATTCAACTTGTCCCAGGTGACCTGATCCTTTTATGCACCGACGGCCTAACTCGTTATGCGGAAGCGGAAGTTATCGCCAGCCTGGCATCTCAAGGAAGCATTGAGCAGATTGGCGAGACGATGATCCAATTCGCCAATCAGTCCGGAGGCGCAGATAACATCACGCTCTATGTAATCAAGGTGTATGGCGACGCCGAAGAAACGCGAAAGACACATCATCATGCCCCCCAACCAGTCGACTGGGATATGGTGCAGACTCAAGCTGAAGCCCCTACCATCCGGGTCCGTCGTCCAAACCGGTTCACCCAAAAGCAGAAAATTATGTTTGGTGGCCTCATTGGGATTTTGGCCATCGTCATTCTTGTTGGCAGTTTATGGATTAACGCCATCAATAAAGATGCTTCTAGCCTTATGGACGCTTCCCCGGAAAGCACTGTGCAATTGTCGGAGCCAGCACAGGTATCTACATCAACATCCATGCCCGAAACCAATGAGCAGGTGGCGCCCCCGCAACCCGTTCCGGATGTGGGAATAGCGAGCGAAGTCACTGCCACACAACCCCTCGCGACTGAATTACCGGGTGTTTGTGTTCATCAAATACAATCTTCTGAAACAATCACTTCGATTTTCAATGATTTAATTTCAGCTACGGGGCCAAATACGTTCGAATTAAGTCAATTGAAATCTCAATACACGAATTGCAATATTCAGGAGCTGCGTTGTTATGGATCGGTGGAGGAAATTATTAATACGGATTTGATCCAAGCCGGGAATTATTTACAGGTGCCTATCACCGACGCATCTGATTGCACATCTATTGCCAATAATTATTGGGTGACAGTCCCATAACCAATTTGAAGGAGTGAAACGATGAACGCTACGAATGCTTTCTTTATCTGGTTTTTCACCGGTTTGAACGGCTTGGGGGGATGGTTTATCTTCCTGCTATTTGCCTTAGCCGGTGTCATTTGGATGTTTTACGATAGCGCTAACCGCCGGTTGAAAGCATTGGGTTGGCGCATGGGCGCGGTGCTTCTGGCTCTTTTGTTGGTCCCGGCCATGATTTTCCGCTTCTCATCTGCTGAAACTCAGCTCAGCCTGGACCCATTTGTCGAGACAATTTTCTACCTGGGGCTGTTAGGTGGCATTCTTCCCGTCGTTCTGGCAATTGGTTACTATGTTACCTATCGGGGACTCACGGGATGCGCGAACGGACATGTCTATGACGTAGCCCTTGGGTCTTGCCCTGAATGCGTCGCTCATCAAGCTCCAGCTCAGGCTCCGGTAATAACTCCTCAGCAGCCATATATTCCGGCACAACAGCGTCGCCCAGAACCATCTGCTGAACCACTGCAGCCCATTAAGCCTAAGGCCAATGCCTGGCTGGTTTCAAGGGATGGAAAGAATTATCAGTTGTGCCAGGGAGAAACGACCATTGGTCGCGCACCTTCCAACGACATTCAATTCAGTGGAGACACAACCGTTTCTCGCCAACACGCCAAGATCCTTGAGAAGAATGCCCACTTTCACCTGGTTGATCTTGCCAGCACCAGCGGAACAAAAATTAATGGCCGGACGGTTCGTCAACCCACTATGCTGGAACCAGATGATGAAATCCAAATTGGTGACAATGTGATGGTTCGGTTTGTTACCTCACGGAGATAAGGAGAAACACAAATGGCTAACGACTTGATTTGTCCTACTCATGGACCATACCCTGCCCATCTGGGCGCCTGCCCTTACTGTTCCAAAGGTTCTGGTGGACGCCCTCCGGCTCCAATGCCCTTGGATGATGAGGATAATATGCCCACCGATCTTGGCGCAATAGGGCGACCAGCCGCTGGAAGATCGCCTTTCAATGAGGACGAGGCGCCTACTGAACTCCCATTTGGACGCAAAGGTAGTCGGCGCATTTTGGATATTGATGAAGAAGAGACTGGATTGGGCCGCGGTAGAGACTTAGACGAAACAGAAATAGAGTTTAAAGAGGAAGGCCCGCAGGCAATCTTCTGGGTCAAAGAAGGAAACCGGCGTGGAAAGATCTATAAGATCACCCATGATATGGTGATTGGCCGAAAAAGCAGCGATTTGGTAATCGACGACCCAAAAGTCTCCAGCACTCACGCGAAGATCGTGTACGAGAACAATCACTATGTGATCGTGGACTTTCGTTCTAAAAATGGCACCTATGTGAATGGGGAGCGCATTCGGGCCGAGACGGAATTAAAAGAAAACGATCTAATCAAAATTGGAGATATGACGTTCATATTGAAAATTCTAGATTAGACGCAGTTTGATCTTGCCTTTTACAATTAGGGGAATAAGCCTATGAACAAGGGACGTTGGATTGTCCGGGCTGCAAGCTTAACGATCTTGCTTGGCTTCTTTATGCCTTCGGTATTGGTGTCGTGCTCCAGTGGCTTCATGGAAACAAGTCAATCTTTCAGTCTTGCCGATTTGGCCGACCAGGCAGATCAAGCCGGTTTATATTTGCTTCCAGTCGCCCTTTTGGTCGTTGGAGTTCTTACATTCATTAAAGAGGGTAATTTCGCTCAGCTCAAGTTATACCTTTGGGGTCAGCTTTTTGCTATGGCAGTTGGTCTGCTGAGTGTGGTGATCTCGAGCGTTTCGATCACCAATCAAATCCAGCAGGGTTCCTATGACCTCTTTAAAGTGACGCCAGATTTTGGGGCGTTTATTCTGGCAGCAGGCTTTATCGCCTTTGGAGTGGGCTGGGCCATGCAATGGCAGGATTTGGAAAAAACGGTCAAGTACGGCCAAAACATTCCCGATTATTACCCTGCGCCTCCCGATCCATATCCGATCCCAGCCCCACCACCTGCATTTCCCCCATCTTCGCATGTCCCTCCCGATCAACCTTACCTAGAGCTTGTCGGCGGAAATCTTTCCGCCCGAATGATTCCATTGCATACTCAGGATTTTTCCATCGGTCGCTCATCAGAAAGCGATCTTCGCTTACCCGACTCGGCTGTATCGAGAAATCACGCCCGCCTTCGTTACGCGCAAGGCTCGTGGTTTTTGCAAGATCAAGACAGCAGCGGGGGCACGATGGTCAATGGAGTCCCCACGGATGCCACAAGGGTCAAAGAAGGGGATGAAATCGAAATCGGTCCCTTCCGTTTTATTTTTCACAGTTAATCTTATTCTTGGAACGTTTTGAAAGTATCGAATGGATCAAATTGCGGGTCGGACTTTACTGGATCGTTATTTCCTGCGTGAGTTGGTAGGCTCAGGCGGGATGGCGGATGTGTATCTCGCTTGGGATAAAATTCGCTCGGTAAAAATGGCGATCAAGGTCTTGCGCCGGGATGTCGCAAATAATTCCCGCTTTTTCCAACAATTCACAAAAGAGGCGGAGATTCTCAACCGCCTCGAACATCCCAATATCGTTCGGTTGTATGAGTTCGACAAAGATGATGACTTAGCCTTCATTGTAATGGATTGGGTGGATGGGTCCAATTTGCGGCAGGTGATTAACGCCACCAAGCAAGTCTTGCCTTTATCGGCGATTTCTCGTGTGCTCGATTCGGTCTGCACCGCCTTGCATTACGCTCACCAAAATAAGATCTACCATTGTGATATCAAGCCTGCTAACATCATGCTCCACACAGATGGCAGGGTGTTGCTGACCGATTTTGGTGTAGCGCATTTGGCCGATGAAACCGGTGGAGGTGGAACCCCTCCGTACATGGCTCCAGAGCAATTTTCTGGCGGGGCAATTGATGCTCGTACCGACATTTACGCGCTTGGAATCACGCTTTATGAAATTTTAAGCGGAGGCGCGATACCCTATCGTGGCAAGAGCACCAGCAGTCAGGGGAGCACAACCAAAGAACGCATTGCCTGGGAACACTTATACCTCAATCCACCATCGCTGAGGGAGGTTAACCCGAATATATCCTCAGCGCTGGAAAAAATGGTCACCAAAGCGTTGAACAAGGAGCCTGGGACCCGTTTCCAGACCACACTAGAGTTTCGGGATGCGTTTGAAGCAGCACGCGCTAACAGCCCAGAAGTTTCAGTGTCCTCAGCGGCGCCTCAAACCCTGGCAGACAACTTATCCACAATTGCCAACTCGATGGTTTCCGCGGCAGCCGAGGCAGCTACTCGTATTGTTCCAAAACCTGCCCTGGAAGACATGGTACGGAAGTTGAGCGCAACTGTGGCCCCACAACAGCAAGGTGGTTCTCCTTCCTCTTACTCATCCGGTCGCCAGAGTTCTTCCCCTTCCACCAGGCCGGTCGGTCAGCCGCCTGTTCCAAGCGCGGGAAGTAAGGGGCCGTATTTACTTGGCAGAACGGGCCAATGGGCTAGCCAGCAAATAGCTATACCAATGGGCGAAGTGATCATTGGCCGGGGATCTCAAAGTCACATCAAACTGAGTGAAAACAGTGTTTCGCGCCGGCACGCTACGATTATTCATACCAAACGAGGGTTATATATCCGGGACGACGGCAGCAGCTTGGGGACCTATGTGAATGGGGCGCGAATCACGGGGCCGGTGCTGCTGCGTGATCGGGATGTGATCCAGATTGGGTATCAGCAGGTGTTTGAAGTTCAAACAAAATAACGATTAGGGGAATAAATTTACCTTTTCTTGGCTAGATAAAGGGAATGCATATGTCTTACAACAAGCTTCAAAAAACAATTTTCTTTCTTAGTAGTCTGCAAGTAATTATCTCTATCATGATCCAGATTTTTTCGGGTGGGGTGTTTCAACCGACTGGACAGGGTGGAAATTCCGAGGTGCAGCCTTACCTACAGCCTGGAGAAGATAGCATTAAAATGACGTCTGTAATTTTCAATGGACGACCATATTCTCTATACATTGTCTCGACTGACATAACAAAAGTTACACCTTACGATCGAGTTTTTTATCAAAGAGACCAGGCTTATTGGACCAGCCATGGTGTAAATGCAGTTCTGGTATTTGATGACCAACACAAATTAGTTACGGATCACTATTTATTGCGTAATATTTTTCTCTCGCAGATTGGTGGCTATATTGCCACGCAGTCTACCTCTACATATCTCTTTGTTCCAGCTGATGACATAATGATTACAGAGATGTCCAATAAATCAAAAGAACCTGCTTTTGTTGTTGCATTTGTGACTCAGGAGGCTAAAAGTATTTTTAAAACTGACTCTACAGCAGATGCCTATGCGGAGGTTATTCGACTTGCAGTCGCATCGAAAAATCAGAATGCTAGCGATTTCGCAAAGGATGTTCGCGGTAAAGTCGAAACTATTCATACGTGGAAAGCTGCTATTGATGAGGTGATGACTACTGCGAAGTATTCAAACGACAAGAATATCCGGGAAACAGCAAAAAACGCAATAAAATACTTCGAAAATTGGGAAAAGTATCAAGCACCCTCTCAATTACAATTCAAAATAGGGAAATACGATGTTAGTTTCGCTAATTGGCTAGATCTTGGGGAACTAGCCATTAACCTCATCTTCCTTCAAGAATCCTCTCCTCAGAAGATGGAGATTTTTAACGATCTTGCTGAACTTGCACATTCAGGAAATATCAGCCTTTCACAAGATTTATTATCTGCAATTGGCACCGTATCTTTGGAAGTAAATGATCCTGCAGTTCGGCAAGTCGATTTAATTATGGAATTTGTAGAAGATCATGCGTTTGAGCTTGCTTCTGATTTGTCTGAACAAGTGTTTCGAGACATGGTCACAAAATTTATCTGGAAAAAAGCAGGCACTCGAGTAGCTGGCCATATTTTGGCCGGAGCTTTTTCATCTGTCTTCTTAGCCTTTTCGATTGCGGATGTTATGTTTGGAATGGATCAGATATATGAAAATATGATTGTTGCCGAAAACGCTGCCAAAATAACATCTGAGTTGAATATCAACCTCAACCAACTTGAGCCTTCTTTTCAAGCTTCTTTCAGCACTTATCCGGAAAGTGCGACCACTTTTCGGAAATTGGCTATTGCTTGGAATTTGTCGATGGCACAAAGTTTTGCTAGTTACTCAGAAGCAATATACGCATCAAGACTTTTAAAAGCAATCGCTGATCTGTTTAGCGACCAATCATGGGAACAGGCTGCTGCTCAATTCCAAAAATTTGCAACCAATGGAATAAATGATACCGTTAATATTCTCCTCAACCCGACTTTATTAGATTATGCTATTTCTCAAGTAGATTTGCGAAAGACTCAACAACCGATATCCAGTGTTAGCTCTTCTTCCTCCACAGTCCTCGTCCTGGATACTTCCGGCAGCATGAATGAAGCCGACGTGAGTGGCAGGAGCAAGTTGCAAGCTGCCCAGGCGGCGGCTACCAACATTCTCGATGTCATCGCTGCCGAGGTTCAGAGCGGCACCGGGCAGGGCAGTCAGGTGGGTTTGGTCGATTTCAATGCAGGTTCAACCATAGACTCGCCCTTAAGTACCGATATCAACGCAGTGCGAAATTCATTGCAATCGCTGTACGCCAATGGTGGAACGGGTATGGCGGACGGGTTGCAAAATGGGCTAAGCTTGTTCGCGAACCAATCAACGACTGTGAAGCAAATGATTATCTTGCTCAGTGATGGGAATCCCAATATCCCCTTATCGGGTGGGGCGTATTATGATTTGACTGCCATTCAGCAAGAAGTCCTGGACCTGGCTGCTCAAGCCGGGGATCGCAGCATTTGTGTTTATACGATCGGTTTTGGTGTGCCCAATACGCAAGGAACTTTGAGCCTTGGGGACGCCTCGATCGATGAGGACTTTCTTCGACGAGTGGCTGAGGCATCTCGGTGCGGCGCTTACTACAATGCTCAAAACGCCAGCCAGTTGGCCAATGTGTTTGTCGAGCTGCGCCATACATCGATGGGCAGCGTTATCTTCCAGCAATCTGGGCAAATTTCTCAAGATCAGCAGATTGATCTGGGAAATGTAACCGTGCCCACGAACCAGGAATTGCTGCTGCTTACCCTGAATTGGCCAGGCAGCAAGCTGGAACCCGTTCTAAAAGACCCGACAGGCGTTGTGGTGGATCAGAACTATCCGGGCGCGACCATCTCATCGACATCAACGCTTGTTTCAATTGTCCTCAGCAATCCGAAAGCGGGGGATTGGAATTTTAGCGTCATTGGTGTCGATGTGCCTGAGGGGACCACGGTGTATAACACCTTGATATCTACACGCGCCGGCACAACCATTCTCCCACCCCAAGGCAGCGGAAGCTTCCCAATCGTTATCTTGATTTTGGTGATTTTTGGTGGAGGAATTGGGGTATACGTCTACAGCCGATCTATTCAACGAACCGGAAGACGCTCTGCTGCCGCAACTCCAGGCACACAATTGGTTGGTACCTATGGAACTGCGGCAGGGCAAACCATTAACTTGTATGATGGGTTGATCATCGGTCGCGGATCGGCGAGCGGATTACGCTTGAATGATCCCAGTGTTTCCCGTGCTCACGCTTCTTTACGCTTCGCTCAAGGCGCCTGGTTTATTCAGGATTTGGGTAGTAAAAGCGGAATTATCGTAAATGGGCAAAAGGTGAGTGCCACCCGCTTGAACCCCGGTGATCAAATCCAAATTGGAGGTAGCGCCCTCATCTTCAAGAGCGGAGGAAAATGAGTCTTCAGGCTGGCCAGATCATCCACGGACGTTATCGGGTAGATCAGCTTATTGGTGCTGGAAGTGGCGCGGAGGTATATAAGGTGTATGATTTGCGCCGGTCTGCGACTCTGGCCCTTAAGCTCTTCCGCACTGAACTGGCGCATGTTCCGGGCTTTGTTGAAAGTTTTCGATCCGAAGCAAGAGCGTTAGAATCCCTGGATCATCCTAACATCGTCCGTTTTTATGATCTGGTGGAAGAGAATCCTCTGGTTTTCATCCTGGTGGATTATATCCAAGGACAGACCTTACGAAAGTTAATCCGCCAGAGAAATTCACCTTTTGATTTTCCCTCGATTTCGACCATTTTACAGGCTGTATGCTCAGCCTTGTATTATGCGCACAACCAATCCATCATTCACTGTGATATAAAACCGGAAAATATTCTCATCAAGCAAACAGGGGAAGTTTTGTTAAATGACTTCGGGATCGCCGCAATTTCGGGGGCAGACATCAAAATTCCAGGGGTTGGAACGCCGGCTTACATGGCCCCAGAGCAAATTCGCGGTGAAAAGGTTACGCCTCAGACCGATATATATGCGTTGGGCGTTCTCTTGTTTGAGCTATTAACCGCCAGCAAACCCTTCACAGGAAGTCGAGCGCCAGCTTTACTCACCGAGCCCGGCGACCGAATTCGATGGGAGCACGAAAACGTTATTCCTCCTGCGCCAAGCTCACTCAACCCCCAACTTTCTCCTTCGATTGACGCCATCGTCCTAAAGTGTCTGGAAAAAGATCCGCGCAGGCGTTTTTCTAACGCATTGTCTTTACTCAGGGAAGTTCAATCGATCGAGCTTACGCCGGTTCAACAGAGATCCGATTTGACTCCTCGGCGCGTGGCTGCCGTCCAAAAAACACCCCGTCCGGCAAATCGTTTGATGATCCAGCTTATTCCTCTCGGGATCTTCCTGGCTGTCGTTCTGGCTGTTGTTGGGATTCTTTCCGCAAACCCCAACCAGACACTTCCAACCATCGTGAACCCAAGCAAGAACCAACCCGCAATTTATTCTTATGACTCGGCATGCATGAACATTGTTGTGCGTTTACAGCCCAAAACCCAGTTATCCGAGTGTATTACCAGCATTCAGGTTCAGCCTGATGGAAGCCTTAAGGTAGCCATGGAATGGCGAGTGGACAGTTCCGTTCAAAATTCTGGGGTAGTCGTTCAGGCCGATACCAACAACCAAAACATGTATTTAATGGATAATCTTGGTAACAGGCTGGATCACATAGCTACCGGTGGAGGGACAGATCAAGAAGTTGAGTTGTTCAATGGCGATGTCAAGCAGGGATGGTTTCTATTTCCAGCCCCCGACCCTGCGGCGTCCGGTTTTTATTTTCTGGATGATGATAACGGTGTTCGCTCTCCCTATCTTGCGCGATAGCGGCCTGAACCATACCCTTACTGATCCAACGAAAAGGAAAGTATGACATCCGAAATGATTGGAAAAGTCCTGTTGAATCAATTCCGCGTTGACTCCTATGTGGCATCAGGCGGTATGGCTACTGTTTTTCGGGTGCGCGATCTGAAACGCAACGTCCCCCTGGCGATGAAAGTTTTGAAAGCCGACCTGGCGGATGACCCCTCCATGCTGAAGCGCTTCCAGCGTGAAGCCAGAGCGTTAAAGAAGCTGGTCCATCCCAACATCGTGCCATTTTATGGATTGTTCCAGGCAGAAGAGATCAATTTTTTGCTCGAACTATTCATTGGTGGCCCGAGTTTAAAAGAAGTCCTTCAGCGGGCGCCCTCTCACACCATTTCGCTACAGGACACCTTGATTTATTTAAAAGCGTTATGTTCTGCCCTGGGGTATGCTCATGCGAATGAAGTTATCCATTGCGATATAAAACCCGGTAATGTGATGATTGACCGAGGGGGAAACATCTACCTGGCAGATTTTGGCATTGCGCGCCACTCCGATAGCACAACTACAACGATGGCGGGGGCAGGCACGGCGGCTTATATGGCGCCTGAACAAATTCGTGCCGAAGCTGTCACGCCTGCGACCGACATCTATGCGCTGGGTATCGTTGCCTTCGAACTCCTCACTGGCAAACGCCCATTCCGGGGTGAGGAAACCTCCTCCAACCGAGGAAGCACAGCCGCTGAACGCCTTCGCCATGCGCACCTGACCGCCCAACCTCCTGATCCGCGCCAGCTTCGCCCTGATCTGCCTGCCGAGTTATCCGGCGTCTTGTTGAAGTCCCTGGCTAAAGATCCTCTGGATCGCTATTCGAACACGATGGCCTTTTTCACGGCTCTTTGTCAGTCTTGTGGTGTCGCCCCCGATTCCGTGCCTGACAGGGTTGCCTCTACCGACCTTTCATCCTGGTATTCGGATCATGTCTCAACCGAGATAATCATTCCAGAGGTTCCCGTCACCAAAAGTTTTCTTACCAGGGACATCATCCAGCGTTTTGGAGTTCCGGCTGTATTAGCACTCATTGTAGTAGTAGCCTTGATTTTGATCTTGCCACGGCTGTTTTCAGGTGGGCCATTGTTGCATCCCGCGTCTTCTCCCGTTTCTTTGGACGGAACAGCGACCATTACTGCCATCCTCAGTAGCACACCTTTGCCGGTTACGCCTACCCCCACAACCACTCTTGCGCCCCCAACGAGCACGCCTGAACCTTCCCCAACCCCCACAAATACCCTGATTCCATATGAAACCATGAATAACGAAGTGGATGGAGCTGAGATGGTTCTGATCCCCGAAGGGGAATTCACTATGGGCGCATACAACGGGGAAAGTCCAATTGCATTTTGGGGCGCAGAAGGGCCCGCCCATAAAGTATATCTAGATGCGTATTGGATGTATCGTACAGAGGTAACCAATCGCATGTATTCCAGTTGCGTGGAAGCCAAGGCTTGTCCTCGCCCCGAAAAAAACTCTACGGATGCCTACCCGGATTATTATACGGATGAGAAATACGCTGATTACCCAGTGGTTCATGTTACCTGGACAGCCGCCCAAGCCTATTGTGTATGGGCCGGTGGGCGTTTGCCAACGGAAGCACAGTGGGAAAAGGCCGCCCGTGGCGATGATCAACGCTTCTTCCCTTGGGGAAACGAAAGACCGGAAAACAATCGGGCGAATTATTGTGATGTGAATTGCATCGTTGGAGAACGCGATCCCAATGTGGATGATGGGTATCGAGAGACTGCCCCCGTTGGCTCGTTTCCAGAGGGCGCCAGTTATTATGGTATTTTGGATATGAGCGGCAATGCTTATGAATGGGTATGGGATTGGTTTGAAGCCCTATACTACGAACACTCCGCTTATGAAAATCCTGTTGGACCTGCCTCAGGCGCCACACGCATTGTGCGCGGCGGTTCATGGTATACAACGGATGAAGCGTTACAAACGGTTGTGCGGAATTATTACAAGCCTACCCGTGCATTGAACTATCTTGGATTTCGGTGCGCAACCGAGGCTTCTGAAACAAACTGATCAAACAGGGGATAAATGATGTCATCAAAACTAGTTGGACAAGTCATCGAAAACCAATTCCGGGTAGATTCCTTTATCGATGCGGGCGGTATGGGCTCGGTCTTTCGGGTGTGGGACCTGCAAAGAAATGTCCCGCTGGCTATGAAAGTGTTGCACGCTGATCTGGCTGAAGACCCAGCTATGTTCAAGCGCTTCAAACGTGAAGCCCGCGCTCTGCAGAGATTGGCGCATCCCAACATAGTCCAGTTTTTTGGCTTGTATCAAACCAGCGAATTTGCGTTCTTGCTGGAACGATTCATCGATGGTCCCACCTTGAAGGATGTTCTCAGGAAAAAAGGAGGGCAACCTCTGCCACCTAAAGAGGCGATCATCTACCTTAAAGCAATTTGTTCAGCACTTGGATATGCTCATGCGAATGGTGTGATCCACTGTGACGTCAAACCTGGAAACGTGATGATCGACCGTGGAGGCGGAATTTATCTTGCTGATTTTGGTATTGCCCGACATGCCGATAGCACATCGACCACAATGGCCGGAGCAGGAACGCCTGCCTATATGGCCCCCGAACAGATCCTCTCAAAATCGGTGAGCGCTACGACCGATATTTATGCCCTCGGTATCATGGCTTATGAGTTGTTTTCGGGACAGCGGCCATTTCGAGGCACGGAACGAGGCACCGAGGGTGGCGGCGCTACTGCCAACGAGCGCATCCGTCATGCCCAGATCAAACTAGCCCCGCCAGATCCGCGTTCATTAAATTCATCTATTTCCCCTTCCCTGTCAGCAGTGATATTAAAAGCGCTAGAAAAAGAGCCAGAGCGCCGACAGCAGAGTTGTCAGGAGTTTTTTATAGCAATTTGTCAGGCTTTGGGAGAAGATCCTGATCTGATACCTGACCGTGCGGGCGCGCCAGGATTGGCAGAGCATTCTTCAGGTCCGGCTCCCAGCCCGATTCCAGGTAACTATCTCCCACCCAAACCTGCTGGTCCAGGCGTTGGCCCCCGCAAGAATGTTGGTGTTTTCATCGCTTTGGGCGCGGTGGCGCTGATTATCCTGGTCATCGCATTAGCTTCCGGTGGCGGTGGCAATACTGGCGGAATACCGTCGAGCCCATCCGATCCGGGCGGGTGGAATCCGCCCGCCAACTCTCGGTCAACCAGCACACGGGCGGTAACAAACTCGCGACCAACCAATACGCCGACTTCCGTGTTTGCTGAACCAACAAGGACTCTGGTCCCTTCCAATACCCCACCACGCCCAACTGCCACAAAAGTACCCAGTTCTTGCCCAGGAGCAGAGCCTCAGCGGGTTGAGGTAGGGGATCGCGCGGAAATTTGCACAAAATCAGACAATGTTGTGGTGCGTGCCGATCCACAAAGTAATGGGAGAGAGTATTTCCGAATTCCACCGGGGTCCGAAGTAACCATTCTGGAAGGTCCCCGTTGTAGTGATAATTCGAGTTGGTGGTACGTGCGTGTTCCCGCTGGAACATGGTACGCCCAAGGATCTCCCAGACTGGTCGGCACGCTTGATTCTGATGAAGAAGGTTGGATCCGTGAGGGAAGTGACCGCGTTGATCGTTATTATATGTGTAAGTTGCCATAATTCCCCCAACTATGCGAAGAACCAATTCAACCCTATTTGTTCTTGTATCCCTTTTGCTAATCGCAATCATTTTACTGCTTTGGATAGGTTTAAACGCGGGCACGATGCGCGCGACTCTGGCAGCCGTCAATACTCAAACGGCTGTCATAGAACTATCCACGATTGCGGTAATTCAACAACCAATGAATCCAACGGTTACCCCAACCATCACACTGACTCCTACTTGGACACAGACACCAACCGCAACATACACATCAACCCCTACGGCAACGCCACCTTATGAGTCAACCGAAATAATTGGCGTTTCTGTAGAAGGCAGGCCGCTCGATGTTCACCGTTTCGGAACTGGGGAACATGCGTACATGATTGTGGCTGGAATCCACGGAGGGTATGAGTGGAATACAGTGTCTCTGGCGGATGAATTGATCGAAGAGTTGCGGGCGGATCCCAGTCTGATTCCTCAAAACCGCACTCTATACCTCTTGCGTGTCCTCAACCCCGATGGTTATGCTAAAGACGATGGCCCGGATGGACGCGCTAACGCGAATAATGTTGATATTAACCGAAACTGGGACGCCAATTGGCAGGCCAATTGGTACGGCGCCCATTGCTGGAATTACCGATTTATTACTGCGGGTTCCGAGCCGGGGTCGGAGCCTGAAACGAAGGCACTGGCAAAATTCTTAGTGGAACGCAAGGTCGAAGCGCTGATCAGCTATCATAGCGCTGCCCTTGGAATTTTTGCGGGAGGATGGCCAAACGACAAAAATTCGCTCAACCTGGCGTACTCGCTGTCGCTGGTTAGCCCGTATTCCTACCCGCCAGTAAGTTCAGATTGCGCTTATACAGGTCAACTGATTGATTGGGCTTCCGCTCAAGGGATTGCTGCTGTTGACGTGGAGTTAACCAACCATGTCGATACAGATTTGGCGATTAATCTGAGGATATTGGATGCTTTTTTGCGATGGGAGCCAATAGAATAATCAACTCGTCTTGTTGTCCTTGCCGAGCTTATGGATGAACCGCCGTAGGTGGTTATATTGGCCACGACCAGCGCATTGGCTTGAGTGTGTAGTTTACCATTTAAGGATTTGTGACAGTTTTGATGGAACTTTGCGCCAGGAAAGCGCTCACGAAACCGCAAATAGCGCCAAACCCGCAAAGGAAAAACCCTCGGCCTAACATAGCTGTTCCATATGGAATGGCAGCGGCAACGACAAATATCACTGCCAGTAAAACAAACAGAAAACTCGATTGTCCCCGCAAAGTATTCAAGCGGGCTCGAATGGGTAATACTTTAGCGGCTTTGTCCGCGGCGCTCACTGGTCTCAACTCGTAGAGAGCGATTGCGAGCCGAATCAGGATTATTCCCACGATCACGACCGCAATCATCACCGCTGGGATTAATAAGGCGAGTAATCCAAACAGGGGCGCATCAAGGCTAAATGCAGCAAAGCTTGCCGTGAACCCAAACAAGGTGAGTTGAAGCCCGTTACCTACTCCGGATCCCATTCCCAGGAATCCATTTGAAAAAGAGTATCCTAGAACGCTGGACAATTGCCTGGCGAGGCTTGATAAACCAAACCAGGGCGTAAACCAGCCCAAAAGAATTAATACGCCGCTGAGCGCGCTTCCGACCATACCAATCCAGACTGCTTGCACGACGGGATCTGTTGTTTGGGTTGCCGCCTGACTTACCCGGCGAATTTCTGGAGCGGGTTGAGCTGGCGTAGTGGAGACAGGTAGCCTGGCCCCACATTTCTGACAGAAATTAAAAGTGTTGGCGTTCTCGCTGCCGCACTGTGGGCAATGCATATAGACCTCCTATTCAAGCTGGTTGGTATCAGGCTTGCCGATCTTCTGCCCGCATTGCGGGCAGAACACTACGCCTTTGTGAATGCTGTTTCCGCAATTCTGGCAAATGCTTTCGGAATCGATTTCGCTAGTAGTGGTTGGTTGGGGAGGAATAACGGTTTTTCCGCAATTGGGACAAAAACTTGCTGAAATAGGAACGTCAAAACCACAGGTTGAGCAAGGATTTTGGACTACCCCAATCGGAGGCGGAATGTATTGTGGCGCCTCTTCAGCGCGAATGGCGGCAATTTGAGCTTCTTTTTGTCTGATCAGTTGATTGATGTCATCGATTCCCAAGCAGAGTTGGTCCAGCTCGGGGTTGGACAGGACCCCTGCCTGGTGCAACTCGATGGCCTTGAGAGCAATTTTCTTCTGATGCTGAGCAATGTCTTGGAGCAAAACATCAATTTCCCCCCGTACACGATTAATTTTCAGGAGTTGATCCGCCTTAAATTTGGTTACATCGACACCATGTTTGAGCCGATTGAAAACGGTCATATGCTCCCTCCTATTGTTTATATTTTTACAAGAGAAATAGTCTATTAATCAGTATAGCATGGAACGCAAGAATGGAGTCCGCTTTCTTTACTGCGCTTTACTATTTACTATTGAATCGTCGCCTGTTTTACCCAATCTGCCCATAACGCGCTCTCCCTCCCTGGCTCGCATATCCAATTCGTGCCAATAAAAAATCCGCCATCTCGGGCGGATTTTTTGTTCACTCAATGCGTCTCAGTCACTTTGCGGATGTTGCGTGGCTGTTCGGTGTCGTAGCCTTTGGCTGCGGTGAGATGGTGCGCGAATAACTGGCCCGCCACGATGGCCACAAGCGGGCTGAGCCATTCGGGGATGCCCGGAGGCAGGGATATGGAAGATTGGGCCAGCGAGAGGGCCGCTTCGGAGTTGGAAATGACCACCAGCTCGGCCAGATAATCATCGCGCAGCGAGCGGAGCATTGACATCATCGACTCGTGCACATCGCCGTTGGGGGCCACCGCCATCACCGGAAAACCCCGATCCACCATCGCGATGGGGCCGTGCTTGAAGTCCGCCGAGGAGTACGGTTCGGCTTCGACGTAGGTGAGTTCTTTCAACTTGAGAGCCCATTCGAAGGCCGTGGCATAGTTGTACCCGCGTCCCAGCACCACGCAGCGATCCATGTACCGGTAGCGCTGTGCCATTTGGGCGATCGACTCATCTTGTTCCAACATACGCTGCACCCACCCCGGAACCTGCTCCAACTCGGCAAAGGCGTGCGCTTCGCCAGACATGGCCAGAGAGAGCATGGCAATGCTCATGAGCTCGCTGGTGTAGGTTTTGGTGGCCGCCACAGCCAGTTCCTGGCCTGCCTGCAGGTTGATCAGAAAATCAGACGTTTGGGCCAGGGGCGAGTTGGGTTCGTTCGTGATTGCCAGGGTCAGGCAGCCCTGGCGTTTTCCTTCGGCCAGGACGCTGACAATGTCTGGGGATTGTCCCGATTGGGAGATGCCCACCACTAGAGCGTCGCGCAGGCGGGGTGGCTGCTTGTAATAGGTAAATAATGAAGGTGTTGCCAGGGCCACGGGCAAGCCATTGCGGGCGCCCCACAGATAGTTGGCATACCGCCCGGCATTGTCCGATGTTCCGCGCGCCGCCAGGAAGACAAAGCGCAGGTCGTGGGACTTGGTCACCCTGGCGATTTCCGCAACGGCCTGTCGCTGGCTGTCTAGCAGGCGGCTCAAGACCGCGGGTTGCTCGTGAATTTCAGAGTGCAGGGACATGCGATTACCCTTTCACCGCGCCCCCCAGGCCGCGCACGAAGTGCCGCTGGAGGAGCACAAAGAAGATGATGATCGGAATGACCGTCATGGTCACGCCTGCTGCCATGCCGCGTGAATCGGAGGTCATCATGCCCTGCATGGCCACCAGGCCAACCTGCAAAGTCATGTGCGAACGGGTGTGCAGCATGAGCGAAGGCCAGAAGAAGTCGTTCCATTGGTTGACAAAGGTGAAGATGGCCGCGGTAGCCAGCGAGGGGCGGATCACCGGCAGCAAGATGCTCCACCAGATGCGCAAATCGCTGGCTCCATCCATTTTACCTGCCTCGATCAGATCATTCGGCACGGTTTTGAAGGCCTGCCGCAGCAAGAAGATGTTGAATACGGTCGCCAGGTTGGGGAAGATGAGCGCCAGGATGGAGTCGTAATATTTGAAGACATTCACGGCCAGCACATAGCTGGGGATGGAAGTCAGTTGGGGCGGGATGACGAATGTGGCCAGGAGCAAAAAGAAGATCAGGTCGCGGCCTTTGAAGTTCATTTTGCCCAGCGGATAGGCTGCCAGCGAACAAAACAACAGGTTGAGCACCACCGTGGAGAGTGAAACAATGATGCTGTTCATGAAGAAGTTGGGGATGGGCAGTTGGTTCCACACTCGGATGTAGTTGTCTAGCGTGGGGTCCTTGGGGATGAGCTGCGGCGGCACCGACACAATCGCATCGGCGGGGCCTTTGAAGGAGGTGAAGAACACCCACAAGAAGGGGAAGATGGTGAGCGCGGCGATCAACAAGAGCACTACATACCAGAAAATCGTTTCTCTGGTTTTCTTCCAGCTCAGGCGGCGCGGAATGGATAAGGTGGTTTCCATCAGTCTGCCTCCGTACCGCGCTCCATGAGGCGGATGTTGATGATCGAAAAGACCAGGGTGATGATCAGAAGCACTATGGCAATGGCCGAAGCCATTCCCGCTTCTTGCAGGCGGAAAGCTTTGCGCCACAGGTAGAACACCACGGTCACCCCGCTGTTTAATATTCCACCCAGGCCGCCGGTCAGAATATAGATTTCGTTGAACACCTGCAGAGCCGCCAGGCTGGAGACGACCCCCACCACCACGTACTGCGGGCGCAGGCCGGGCACGCTGACGTGCCAATGTTTCTGAATGGCGTTGCAGCCGTCGATTGAAGCGGCGTCATATAACTCTTCGGGGATGTTTTGCAGCCCGGCCAGGAAAATCATCATGTAATAACCCAATCCCATCCAAATAGTGAGCAGCATAGCGATGGGCAGGGTCATGGAGGGTTCGGCCAGCCACTGGATGGGTGATTGGATGGCCCCCAGGGAGAGCAGCAGGCTGTTAAGTAGGCCGTTGGTGTCGAGCATTAAACGCCAGGAAATGCCCACGGCGATGCTGCCGCTGATGACGGGGATGTAATATATGGCCCGGAAAGCGTTGATGCCGGGCAGCTTTCGGTTGACGATGATAGCCAGAATAGTGCATAGGATGATGAGAATGGGGGTGACCAGCAAATAAGTGAAGGAATGTTGCAGGGCCAGCCAGAATATTTTGTCAGACAGCAGCGTTTTGTAATTATCGAAACCAACCCACACAGGCGGTGTAGAGATATTGTATTTGGTGAAACTGTAGTAGAAAACTGCCCCAATGGGATACAGCACAAAGGTCGCGATGACCAAGAGCGCGGGGGCAAGAAAAAGATAAGGGGTGAGATTAATTTTTTTCTTCGTCATCGGGGCTTGACCTTCATCAAAGCTGAACCCTTGGCCGGGCTTCACCCTCTCCCGCAGCCCTTGCAGGGCCACGGGAGAGGGTGTTTGGGCGAATTACATGTTCATTCGCCGGCTCGAGTCAATCGGCAAGTTATTTCAACAGCTCGTTGGCTTTGGCGACCGCGTCGCTGAGGGCCTGCTGGGGATCCTTGCCATTGAACAGAGCTTCCTGGATCTCTTGCAGCACGATTTCGTTGACGGCGAGCTTCTCAGGAACAGAAGGCACGATGTCGGCCAACTGGGCAACAGCTTCCCTTGCGCGAGGCTTGGCGCTGTCTTCAATAGCGACCGGCGCGGCGGCAAAGAAAGGATCGTCGTAGGAGGCGGGGGTCGACGGGTAGACCGCGGCCAGCTTGGACAGTTCGAGGTTGGTCTTGGCGTTGGTCATCCACTGCGCCAGGGCAATGGCGGCGTTGGGGTACTTGGTGGTGGCGCTCACCGACATGGCCATGAGGCCCTTGCCGACCACGCCGGATTTACCCACGGGCGAATTCACCACATCGAGGTAACCATATAGGCCGGGGTTGCTGGAGCGAACCTCGCGGATCAGGTTGGGGCCAGTGGCATAGAAGGGAGCCTGCCCGGAGATGAACAGGTCGAGGCCAACGCGGTCGTTGTCGGTGACCAGGGCGGTGCGGTCCACGGTGCCTTCTTTGACCATGTCCACGTACATTTGCAGCCAGGCGACTGCTTCGGGGGAGTCGAAGGTGAAGGCGGTGCCGTCTTCGTTGATGATCTCAACGCCACCCTCATAAACCATCTGAGCCAACAGGTCGCTGGTGGTCAGGCGGATGTCGCACAACTTGCCGGTGGTGTCTTTGATGGTCTTGCACAGCGCGGGGAGACCGTCGATGGTCTTGGGGAAGTCCTCAATGGTCAGGCCGGCTTGTTCAAAGATCTGCTTGTTCACCAGATTGACATTGATGCCTTGATAGTAGGGGAACTGGTAGTGCTTGCCGTCCACCACCTGCTGTTCCCACAGGTTGGGGAAGTAGGTGCCGATGACCGACTGGGGAACCAATCCGTCCAGCGCCAACAGGTTGCCTTCGGCGGCATACTGGGTGACCCAGCCTTCCGAGATGGACAGGTTGATGACGTCGGGAGCATTGCCCGCCGCGAAACCATTGTTCAGGTCATCACGGAAGGTGGCCTGGTGATCTTCCCATTTGACGGTCACGCCAGGATAGGCGGCTTCGAAGCCGGCGATCGCGTTCTTAACGTACTCGTCGAAGGTGGGGGAGAGCCAGAAGGTCCACATGGTGATTTCGGCGCCCTCTTCAACGTTGGGGATCACGGCGTCGGGATTGGGGCCGGGCGTGGGGGTAACCACCACTTCGACTTCTTTCTCGACTTCGACGATCTGGGTTTCTTTGACGACCACAGTTTCGCGAATGGTCTCGGGCTCAACAGCGGCCGGTGTGGCAGTGGGCGCGCAGGCGCCGAGCACGAGGGAAACGAGCACAAACAGCACAAAAATCTTCGTACGCATGGTACATTCTCCTCAAAATTTGGTGAAACGGACTCGGTAACGGGTTGGAAATACTGAAACGGGGCAACTTTGAGTTTCTCAAATCCTATCTATCGTCTTCCACCTCCTTTGTGGTAGACCAGGATACGGCCCAATGAAACGGGTTTTTAGATTGGGCCGTTCCTGCCAGAGTGCTGATTCGCTATCCTGTAAAAGCGCCTGATCGTTCCAGGCGGTCGGTAACATCCCGCGAGAAGCGGGCGATGAATTCTTGAATGTAGGCGTGAATGTCGAGGCGGTCGTCCTGGATCAAAGGGGTCAGATCGATGCCAAACGAAAGACCCAGGGTGGTGTCCGTGCCGTGTGACTCGAAGTAAGTGGCATTAGCCTTGCGGCGGCCCATGCTGGCCAGGTCGTAGCGCTTGCCGCCGGCAATTTGCGAGTCGAACACGCCCAGCAGCGCGGCTTGCAGGTTTTCGTGGGTGCTCAGGTCAAAGGGCACCTTGTCGGTGTCCACCATCCAATCCAGATTGCGCCAAACCTCACAGCCATACAGCTTCTCGGGCCGCTCAGTAGGGGGCAGAGAACGGATGGCCGCGATGACGCGCAGCGCGACGGCCACGTGGGTGTCGTGTTTGTCAGCCAGGTTGTGTGTGTAAACCATCTGCGGGCGCGACATGCGCAAGATCGTGGCAATATCTTCAATAGGATCGGTGCTGGAAGGGTCTTTAATCACCTTGCTGGGATAATCGAGCAGAGCCTGCGCGGCGAATTCGCCCACCACGGCGGCTTTTTTTTGCTCTTTCATGCGGACGGTATGCATTTCTTCATCGGTGAAGTCTTTGTAGATTTCATCGCGCGGAGAGCCGCGCCCATCCGTCACCACCACGCCCGTAAACCAGAGATCTTCGCGTTGGAAGCACTTCAGGATGGGGGCGGCGGCCATGATCTCAATATCGTCCTGATGCGCGCTGATGGCCAGATGAGTTGTGCGCGCCAGCGCCTGCTCAACGGGCAAACCGTCAGGGACGAACAGCTCCGCGGATTCTAAATGGAAACGCATCTTGATCTCCTTCATCAATTACTCGATCGCGGGCAGGCTGGCAGCAGCGATGGATTGTCCCACCCTCCGGCTGCGCTCATCCGGTAGCTGCACTCGGATATTGGTTGCCAGAGTTGGAAACTCCGCTTGGAGCACCCGGTTCGCTTCGTCCAGGATTAGTTGCCCGCCCAAGCCAGAGGTGCAGCGCCCCAGAATGAGCACATGCTTGATTTCGTAAAAATCGGCATAATGGGCCAGCGCATATCCCAGGTAAATGCCCATGCTCTGCCAGATTTTCAGCGCGCCTTCATGCCCGGCGGATAATTTTTCTTGAACGAAAACCAGCTTCTCGGCATCGGTGACGCCTTCGGGGATGGATATGCCCGCCAGAGGAGCCAGGCGGAACACACACTGCTGGGAGAAGTACAACGCTCCGCAGCCGATATCGCCTGACCACTCATCTACCGGAGCCAGAGGGCTGTAATCTACGGGGGCAAAAGCCAGTTCGTTCAACCATCCGCGGATGTGCCCTTGCTGGTCTACGTAACCCGCCGCCTGGCTGGAGCCCATAGCGATGCCGAGAATGCCGGTATCTTCTAGGGCCATCGAGCCCGCCAGGGCAGTGACATCTCCATCATTGATCACTTCCAACGGAACGTTGAGTTCATCCCGAATGCGCAAGAAGATGTTTTTCACTTCGTCTCGCCGTTCTTCGGGCACGCTGCGGAACAGAGAAGCCACCATCGGACGGTTGTCGATGATAATACCGGCGGAACTGCCACCGATGGCATCGACTCGGGGCATTTTGGAAGCAGCGGATTTCAAGGCCGCCATGATTTCTTGGTAGTGGTACTCTGGATCGGCGTGCTTGCGCGGCTCCCAGACCACCTCTTCGCTGTAGACCGCCCGCCCGTCGATCACGGCGCTTACCTTGCGATCAGAGGCGCCCAGGTCAAAACCAATACGGCAGCCATCCAGCCGCCGACCCAGGGGCGCGCCGACTTCATGTTCGGCGGGGACTTCCTCTGGCGCGCAGGGAATGATCTCTAACGGTTTCTCATGCACCACATGGCCCATGAAGTGGGCGTCAAAGTGGCGCTGTCCGGTGGGGCTGTAGCAGTCGCGTAAATATTCTCCGATGCTGCGTGGCCCACCTACATACACACGGTAGCTGTTTCGCTGCCAGAGCAGGAACTTGAGCAAGCGTTCGGAGTAAGCCAGGTTGGCTTCGGTTAGGGGATGATCTTCGGGAAGGATAAACGTCTCGTAACGAGACACAATCCCTTTTTCGCGTTCCAGGCCAATCACCAGCCGGATGCCAAAAGGCTCGGCCTCACGCAGGAAGGCCCGGTTGACCAGTGCCGCCGGCGTGAAAGTTGGGTCAAGGGGCGGGAGGATGGCGGGTTTTCCCCGGTCCAGAAAATGAGCAAAGTGGGTCAGGCTTGTTTTCATAGAAAGATAGGACTTATCGAGCTGCGTAGAGGAGGGGATTGTTGTCGGCCAGCATGGCGGAGGCTCCCAGGATCACGCTGTCCTCGCCCATCTGCCCGAACTCGACTTGAGTTTCGGAAGACAACCGGGACAGAGTATTCTGAGCAACGGTTTCTTGAACCATCTCCAGCCAGGGTTTTCCAAAGCGGGTGATGTCGCCGGTGAGGATGATTTTGTGGATGTTCAGCGTTCCGATCAAACTGGCGATAGCCAGGCCCATCTGGCGCGCGGTGTCCAGCACCATCTTCCGCACCTGGGAGTCGCCGGCTTCGAAGGCTTGCAGGAGGGTGGCAAAATCGATTTCGGCCCCGGCGGGGAATATGCCCGTGCTATGCGCGGCCAACGCTCTGGCTTGCTGGAGCAGGGCGCGCGTGCTGGCTACGGTTTCCAGGCAGCCGAATTTTCCGCAGCGGCAGCGCTGCCCGCCTTCGGGAACCACCACGATGTGGCCGATTTCACCCGCTCCGCCGCCGTCGCCCTGGAAAAGCTGACGGCCAATGATGATGCCCGCGCCGATGCCTTGGCGAGCGTTGATGACAATCATGTTGTCTTCCGCCTGATGCCCCTCGCCAAAGTTGTATTCGCCCATGGCGGCGGCCTGGCTGTCATTTAGCACGTAAATGGGCAGATGGTAACGCTCTTGCAGCAAGTGAGCCAGGGGCAGATTTTGCCAGTCCAGGTTGACCGCGCTGACGACCACGCCTTCGCTGGTGTTGACCAGGCCAGGGGTGCCGATGCCGATGCCCAAAATGGGTTGGAAAGAAGTGCCCACCAGGCTGTCCAGGATCTCATAGATGGCGTTGAGCGCTTCTTTGCCGCTGCGGTTATTCACCGGCTGGCGGGTCATGAAACGGATCTTGCCGCGCAAGTTGAACACCGCGCCCAGGAACTCTCTCTGGGCCAGGTCGAGGCCGATGAGGAAGCGCGAGTCGTCCACTAAGCTGAGCAGAATGGGGTTTTTGCCTCCCTGCGAAGAGCCCAGGCCGATTTCACTCACCAAACCTTCGCTCATCAAATCGGACACAATATCCGAGACGGTGGTGCGGGTCAGGTCGGTGATGCGAGCGATTTCCGCGCGGCTGATGCTGGAATTGTTGGAGATGGTTCGGAGAACCAGGGCGCGGTTGTGCTCTTTCGTGTGTTGGCGGGTAGCTTTTTCCATGGGAGACCAGGTGGAAAATAGGATGGGGGATACTTTGTTAGTCCAATGACCTTACAAAGTTTATTATAGCGAGTGCTTTTGGGTTGTCAATAGGCAATCTTCTGGCTTTGGGGTCGTCCAGCAAGCGCAAGGTGTGTCCGCCTACCCGGGGAGAGGCGCTGTCTTCATTAAGAGTATCTTAATGTTTGGTTTTCGGGCCTACCGCATAATTTTTTTATGATATGATCGATTTATGGTGTTTAAGCGTTACGCCGACGATTATGAAACTGAAAGCACGGTTGATGAAACCGGGCGAGAACGTAGGAAAGCGGTCTACCGCGGAAAGTACTTCGAAGTCAATTTGGATCAAGCGGGAATCGCGGCCTTTAAAAAGGCCTCTTTAATCTTGTTTGCGTCCATTGCTGTGTTTCATGTGGCGGGCGGCTTCATCGCCAACCAGGGAATGTACCAGTTTTATATTGCGCTCCCTTATGTTATGGCGTTTTTCCCGTTGTTGTATATGGCGGCGGGAATTTTTCGTCTGCCAACCGAGAAACGTCCCTATCGTAGGGACGAGGTTGGCCTTTCGTTTGAGCGGGCAAAGAACGCGAGCCTTCTGGCGCTGGTGATGCTGGCTGCCGGGGTGGTTGGCGAGGTATTCTTTATTCTCTTGACAGCCGGAAAAAGCGAGCTGTTGGGAGAATTTTTATACCTACTGACGGCTTCGCTAACCACCGCGCTGGTTTTTTATTTTGTCCGCCTGCAAGGGAGAATCAAGATAAACATGACAAACGAGGGTTAATGTCCTTTTCTTTGTAGCGGGTTGCGTACCGGGAATGCCGACTCAACTTGCGTGATTAAAAGAAAAGCGTTAAAATTGTTAGACCATGGGGATAGTGTGTCCCCAATATCCAAAAGGAGGATGGTAATGTCTAAGTATATGTCCAAAGTGTTTTCGGTGCTTCTGGTCGCCGTGTTTGTGCTCAGCGCATGCACAGCTCCGGTAGTAGAAACACCGGCGCCCCAGGCTCCCGAAGCTACGGAAGCCCCGGCGCCCACTAAGGCTCCCGAGGCCACCAAGGCCCCCGAGCCGACCGCTGTTCCTACGGAAGTCCCCTTCCCAGAACAACCATTTGGCGAGAATTTGCCCACCGCTCCCACGATTGATACGCCGCTCGTGGTAGCTTACCAGGACTTCTCGCAGAAGTTCAGCCCGTTCTTCGCCGATACGGGTTACGACCAGGACGTCGCCAGCATGACCCAGATTTCTCTGCTGACGACCGACCGCACCGGCGGTATCATCTTCAACGCGATTGAAGGCGAAACCGTTGAGTATAATGGCACCCCCTACCTGTATAAGGGCGCCGCGGACACCAAGGTCGAATATGACGAAGCTTCCGATACCACCAAGTACACTGCCCGCCTGCGCGTTGGCATGAAGTTCTCGGATGGTGAGCCCGTCACCGCTGATGATGTCATCTTCACCTACTACACCTTCCTCGATCCTTCCTACGTTGGCTCCACCACGCTGAGCTCCTACGACATCGTTGGTCTGAAGGACTATCAGACCCAGACCACCAGCGATGTGTACAACAAGTACAGCGACATGGCTGCCGCGATCTACGCTGCCGGCCCCGAGCACGAATGGGCGGAAGGCGATGCCTGGTCCAAGGAACAACAGGACGACTTCTGGGCCCGCCTCACGGCTGAATGGACCGCTGACGTTCAGGGCATCGTGGACTATGTCATGGCCAATTACCTCGACGCCTATGGTCAGGAAATTATGGGCATGGATCCCGAGACCATCAAGGGCAATGAGGGCCTGCAAGTTGCCTTCGGTATGGCTCTGTGGGGTTTCGGCACGGTTGAGAATGGTGCTTTGACCGGCGGCACCTCTGGTACCGTTTGGGATCTGACCACCACCTTCCCGACCATCGATGATTACTACAACGAAGCCTACCTCAAGTACGAAGGCGACGCTGTTGAATACGCTTCGGTTGAGTCCGCCAACGGCACCGACGTGTTGGGCAACGTGAATTCGGCCTTCATCGGCTACTGGGGCCCCATGGACGAGTCGATGGGCGACGAAGGCGTTCCGAACATCGCTGGTATCAAGAAGATCGATGATTACACCGTGGAAGTGACCGTAAACGGTTTCTCCGCCCCGGCTGTGTACTCGATCCTCGGCATCAACGTCACCCCCCTGCACTACTACGGCGACGTGGCCAAATACGACTACGAGAACAACAAGTTCGGCTTTGACTTTGGCGATCTGTCCAAGCAGGAAAGCCTGACCGCCACCCCCATGGGCGCTGGCGCCTACAAGTTCGTCAAGTATGACAACCGCGTCGTGTACTTCGAAGCCAACGAATTCTTCTATCGTGGCTGCCCGAAGATTGCGGAAATCCAGTTCAAGGAAACCGCTGCGGCTGAGGTTGCTTCCGCGGTCCAGACCGGCACCGCCGACGCTGGCGAAATGACTGGTTCGCGCACTCGCTTCGAAGAGGTTGCTTCCTACAACTCCAACGGCGAGATCACCGGCGACAAGATCACCACGAGCAAAGTCGACAACCTCGGCTACGGCTACGCTGGTATCAATGCTGACACCGTGAACGTTGGCGGCGAGCCCGGCTCCGATGCTTCCAAGTACCTGCGCAAGGGCCTTGGCACCATCCTGGCTGTGTACCGCGACGTTGCGATCGACAGCTACTATGGTGAGGCCGCTTCGGTCATCAACTACCCGATCTCCAACACCTCCTGGGCCGCTCCGCAGCCCACCGATGAAGACTACAAGGTCGCTTTCTCGACCGACGTGGACGGCAACCCGATCTACACTGCCGACATGACCCCGGAACAGAAGTACGCCGCTGCTGAACAGGCTGCGTTGGGCTTCTTCGAGGCCGCTGGCTTCACCGTGGCCGATGGCAAGCTGACCGGTGCCCCCGAAGGCGCTAAGCTGAGCTACGAAGTGATCGTTCCTGGTGGCGGCACGGGTGACCACCCCGCCTTCGCGATCCTCACCGGCGCTCAGGGTTCTCTGGCCAACATCGGTATGGAACTCAAGATCAACGACCCGGCGGACGCCAACATCCTTTGGGATGCCCTGGATTCCGGCACGCAGGAAATGTGGACCGCTGCTTGGGGCGCCACGATCGATCCTGACATGTACCAGGTCTACCACAGCTCCGGCGTTGTGGGTGAGGGCGGTTCCGACTCGAACCACTACCACATCCGCGATGCTCAGCTCGATCAGTTGATCGTCGACGCCCGCAAGAGCGACGACCAGAACTATCGCAAGGCGATCTACAAGCAGGCTCTGGACATCATCATCGACTGGGCCGTGGAAATTCCCACCTACCAGCGCCAGAACTGCGTGATCTTCAGCACCGAGCGCATCAACGTCGACACCATCACCCCCGATATCACGACCTTCTGGGGTTGGTTGAACGACATCGAACTGCTTGAGATGCGGTAATTTGAACCTCATCGAGAGCGACTAGGATGAAATGTTGTGAGCCCACCACCGGGTGGGCTCACAACTGTAAGCCAGACAATGGCGGATCATAAAAATTAGGCGCCGAATGGAATCCCTGATTGGCCAAA
>CAYOHX010000057.1:0-29519 GCA_964403875.1 uncultured Anaerolinea sp.
TGGCCGCGTTACGGGGAGCCGGCGCGGGAGGCGATGTGGCCGTAGGCGGGGGTGGTGGGGGAGCCGGTTAAAATTTTATGCTGTCGATAAATAATCCTATCGAAAGCATGTTGCGAAGGCGAAAACTGGGCAAAATCGGCTCTCAAGCGATCGCTGCGGCCACAATTCGTATGCCTGATCCTATGTGGTTGCGATCATCAGAAATGTTATCTGTGGAAATGTTATCTGCTGTTGATCACGGCATTCCAATCGCAAAGAAAACTGCGGCAACCCCTCCCCCACCGGAAGGACTTTTTGTGCCGTTTTCCTGTTTTTGGTTATTACACATTATTACATATTATTGTGTTTATATGCTCACATCCCCCACTGTCGAAACGGGCCTCCGGGCTGTCGGTCGCCGGCTCGAACCAATCTTCTGCCCAGGGCTGCGTGATCGGGAACGGCCACAAGCGGATCGAGTCTACGCGTGGGCAAGCCAGGACAACGGCAAAAGTAGGTTGTGCAGAAGACACCTGGTAGACCTCCAGTTCGCAGCGAGCGATCAAGGGGATGTGAAGGACGTGCGGGGTGAGTCGGTAGGAGCGGAAAGCCAGGCTGCCGGCGATCAGGGCCAGCAGCAGCGCGAGGATCGGGAGAACCAGGTGCTTTCGTTTCTTCTTGGACTCCATGCGGCCATTGTACTTTAGGCCGGCGGTGGGGAAAGGGGATAGTTTGTTTGTGGTAGAAATTGCTTTATTGGTTATTTATAAGGTGGTATAATAACTATTGTAAAAACGTGAGTTAATCGTAAAACCAATTAACCAGTTCAGGCCGGTGCGATGCCGGCAGCTGGAAGCAAGAAACGTAGCCTACCAATAGCCATTCGTGACCGACAAGGAAAAAGGCGGTCAAGGTTGGCTATTCGTTTTTTAAGACCGGCGAAAGGAGCGGAGGGAATGGAAGATGCTGTAGCGGAGTTGTCGGTGGTCCTGATGGACCTGCTTACATGCGTAGCCAACGGCGGCCTGATGGCCGGCTACCTGGTAACGGAAAACCTGCCGGCGATCTTGAGCCTGTTGTCTGCGGCCTTCATGTTCCTGGTTCTGGACAGTGAAGTGCAGCGCCGGGCTGGGTTTCGCCCATTGCGGGGTGGGCCGTCTGGCCAGCCGGATTTACCGGATCGGCGCGGGGTGTTCTCTGCGGTGGTAGGCGATGAACGCTCTGCCGGCTCGCAGCCGAGGACTGCGCAAGTGCTGACTACGCTGGTGGCGGTTCTGTGGTTTGGAGCGCAAGCGGGGATGGCTGCGCCCGTGCCATGGATCGGGGCGGCCATGTGGCTGGCGGGTGTGCTGGTGTTGTTGGTGATGCCCAACCATCAGCGTTTCAACCAGTTGTGGTTTGTGAAGACCGGCCTGGCCGTGTACGGTCTGCTGGTGGTCGGGAGCCGGATTTACCTGGCGTACGCCAACCAGTTATCGCCGGAGCAGTGGGCGGGGCTGATTGGTTCTGCTGAAAGCGCCGCGTCTGTGATCGCCAACACGAAGGGGAACGTGACGACGATCATTCTGTGGGCCTTATGGCTGGTGGCTCCGCTGGGTTACTTCTCGCTGCTGATCCAGCAGTTGTTTGTGAATCCCATGAGCCTGGTTAGCCCGTTAGCCGGAGCGCAGGACGTACTGAAGCGTATTCGGGAACGCGCCTAAAGCGCGAATTTGCACCTTACCAAACATTGCCTTTGTGGAACAGGCAGGTTCGACTCCTGCCGGGGCAATTAAATCTGCCCTGAATCTCTCAAAAAAACGCGCACCTGACCGGACCTGATCTGATCGGGCAAGCTCAAGAGATTTGGCAGAACTACCAAGCTGGTTAGTCTTTTGTTTTGTTCCTTTCACCGGAGAGCAATCTTCAGTGAAAAAAAAACAAAAGGCAAAACTAAGAACACCAATACTCATTTTTTACACAAGGAGAATACCTCTGGAAACGGCTGCTTAAGCGAGCGTCCAGGGTAAACGTTTTTTCACAAGGAGCGTGCTGTATGTTGTACCTTACCATCGTGCTGTTGTTGGCAAGCCCATTCCCGGGCTGGTTTCCGAAGGCGGCCATAGCATTCGCTTTGGTTTTGGCCGCTTGCGTTCTCTGTTTCTTCGTCGGGATCATCGGCTTTGGGGCGAAGACCGCCCGAAAGCTGATGCGCGGAGAGGAACTGACTCCGGGGTTGATCAAACTCCGGGATGCCGGCCACCCGGTGCGCAAGCACCAGCATATGCACTACTCGGCCCAACTGAGCGAAAAACTACACCCGCTCACCGAAACCGAGTACGAGGAATTGGGGATCGACGAGGATTTTCACCACTAGAAAATCCTCATAACCCCAAAAACAACTTGTGTCCACCCCCAAAAGCGGGGTGGCGCAAGGGAGGGGCGCATAGCTTTGTTGATTACACCTCCGCGAAGCGAATGAGCCTCTCCCCTGTGCCACTCGGCGCATAAGCAAACAGGAGTCATATGACCGTAGCATTTTTAGATCAAATACAAATCCCCTGGTTGAAGGGCAAGCAGAAGCCGGTAGCAGTGCCAGTTGACCTGCAACTGATCAACTCCGATGCCGTGTACGATTCGTCGGGCGAGTCATTGGAGTACATCTGGTTTGCGGTGGAAGAAAAAGATAACGGGCGCACCTATAAAGGTTTCCGTGTGGTGCGCCTGTTGGAATTGAAGTTCATCCCCCTGGATGCGCGCGCGGACGCCGGCCTCTTGCAGAAGATGCGCACGGTGATGCGTTCTTTGTACGGGGCAAAGGTATCGTTTGTCTACATGGCGGCAGGTATTTTCACCGAGCCGGCAGTAGGCATGATCCAGTGTTATGGGGTTTCGGTCTTTGCGCAAAGCCTGGACGAGGCGGTAGATCTGAGCCGGCGAGCGTTGAGCGCGTTGAAATCCTCCATGACCGGCGCGTTCCGGCAAATGAAGCTGAGTCCCTTGTCTGCGCAGACCGGCGAGTGGGTCTTTGGCGCGTTAGGGGATATGAATCACGCCCTGGTGGTGGTGGGGCAGCCCGATCCGCGCGAGAATGCCAAGGGCGGCAGCCAGGCGGCATTCAGCAACCCGCTTACGGCCGGCGACACTGCGGCGCAGCAGTTCACCTTGCAGCAGAATGAAATCCTGTTTCGGGGCATGAGCAACCTGAAGGAAGATTTTATCTTCATGGTGCTGACCTCTCCGATCGCGCTGACCGACATTTCGGAAATGCTGGTGGGCCTGGCCGAACAGACAAGTACCTGGGCCTCCTGGCAAACGGGTGTGCGGGGCGCGTCGTTTGGGATCAGCTTGCCGGCGATCTTAAGCGGGGCCTTGATGCAATCCTCCGGGCAGGGGTATGGGGTAAGTGAAGGCACGGCGCACACGGAAGGGACTGCACAAACCGAAGGGACTGCGCAAACCCAGGGAACGGCCCACTCGGAGGGCACGGCGCATACGGTAGGCAGCACGCACTCATTCGGGGTATCGCAGTCAACGACAACCGGCGTAGCGACCTCCGAAGGCCATTCGGTGACTACGGGCGAGTCGCACTCGGTGGGTCATGCGGTGTCGGACGGCTCTTCGTCGTCCACGATGTCCGGGGGCAGCTCTTCATCTTTCGGCAGCGAGTCGGACTCGATCAACGTTGGTGTTTCAGGGGGCGGGAAGGCCGGTCTAAATGCCGGCATTGATGCCGGACTGAGTGGCGGATTCAACGCGGGGTATGCGCACGGGTGGGTGAGCGGCGGCGGTACGAGTGAGTCCTGGGGCAGTTCTTCGGGAACGATGCACTCAGAAACCAACAGCACGAGTGATAGCACTTCTCGCGCTGAGACAATGAGCACGAGCGTAACCCATTCTTCAAGTTCCACGCAAGGGACCAGCGAAACCTGGGGCACGTCCAATGCGACGACTACCAGCGAATCCGACACGGTGAGCGAGTCAAATACCGAGAGTCAATCGAATACAGACAGTCAATCGGACAGCACGAGCAAGGGCAGTTCGGTGAGCCAGATGGTCGGACGCGGCGCGTCCTCCGGCCTGGCGGTAGGTGTAGCTCCTTCGTTCTCGCTCAACCAATCCTACCAGTGGCAGTTTGATCCCGCCATCCTGGTGACACAAATCCTGCGCACGCAGCAGCGATTACTGGAAGGGGCCAGCAAGGAAGGCGCGTTCTATGCGGACGTGTATGCCCTGACGCGCAACCTGGAAGGCAAGCAGTCCATGATGGGCCTGATCCCCGAAGCCTTCTACGGGACGGAAGATGTGGTGACCGGCGTGCAGACTCGTGATCTGACTCCCGAGGAAGAGGATTACATCATCTCTCACGCGAGCGTGTTCTCTCCCTCCACGCGGGTTGAAACGATCCCTGAAGTCATGAGCGGATACATGGACTCGACTCTGCTGACGCTATTGCAGGTGTCGGCTTACACGGCTCCGGGTATGTACGAAATGGGTACAGCGGTCACGGTGCAGGAAAGCACGCCTGACTTTGCCTTCTACCCGAACATGCCGGGGGATGTGACGCTTGCGAAGCAGTGGTCCAGCGAGTTAGCCGAGATTACCGAAATGCCGCTGCGCCTGAGTCCAGGTCGTCATTTTCACACCGCTTTTTGTGGTGACACGGGTTTTGGTAAATCTGTTTCAGCTGAGCGATTGGCGTATGAAACTACGCTCAAATGGCACTACCGGACGATCATCCTGGACTTCGGCCAGGGTTGGCGGCGCGCCTTGAACTGGGAAGATCTGGGGACAAAGAACCGGGTAGACGTGCGGCAGGTATTTCCTGGCGCCCAGCGGCCTTTGCGCTGGAACATCTTGCAAGTGCCGAAGCGCATGGACCCTGGCCGTTATCGGTCGCTGGTCGCGGAATTGTTTGCGAATGCCGGGCGCATGGGTCCCCGGCAGTTGGGTTTCCTGCGTCGCGCGATCTCGGAAGTCTACGAAGACTGCGGAGTGCTGCTCTGCCCGAACAAGCCTGGTTTCCATGTGGTAAGCAACCAGGCCGAGGTAGACGCGATCACCTCCCGCCGGCTCGAATACAACCTGGCGGGAATGCCAGTGAATGTGGGGACTCCGGTGGATGCGCTGAGCGCGAGTGACCGGCAAGCGATCTGGGTGGAGCGGAGCAAGAAAGCCAGCTTTGCCGAGGTGGTGCGCCGGCTGCGGAAAGCGCAAGACAGTTTGGGGAAGAACGATCAGACATCGCGCACGAGTCTGGAAGGTCTGCTGCTGCGTGTGGAAACCTTCGAGGAAGGGGAAATGGCGCGGCAGTATGGGCCTGGGGCAGACAGCTTACCGATTGAAGATTTGGGACTGCTGGGGCCGAAGGATGATCAATGGGGCATGGTCGTGATCGAGGGCGGCTCGGAAATGAGTGACGAGTTTGCCAAGAGCGCGATCCTGAGTCTGCTGGCGAGTGTGCTGTACTTCGATGCCGTATCCCGCCGGCGGGAAAGCCTGTCGGGTTTGAAATTCCCCCCGATGCAAATCTTCTTCGAGGAAGCCAACAAAATCCTATCTGGGGTTTCGTCTGGGGGCGCAACATCGGATCAACCCTCAAGCGGGGGTGGTGGTGTAAGCGAGATTTTCCAGACGATGTGGCGGGATGGGCGTAAGTACCGCATTTTCCTGCACCTGATGGTCCAAACCATTAGCGAGTTGCCGGAAGGCATTTTATCGTCCTGCAACAACATTTTTGTGGTGCAAACGAAGAATGCGAAAGATCGGGATATGGTCATGGCGCACATTGGGCGCAGTGAGAAGGGCTTTGTGAATACGGAATACAAACGCTACCTGGCGCGTATTCCGATCAAGATGGCGGTCGTCAAGCTGGGCTACAGTGACGACGTGACGCAGTTGGAGCCGGTACTGGCGAATCCGCTGTATGTGGAAGGCGAAGAACCGGATGACATCGAGATCGTTTCCCGTTTAGGGATGCGATAAAAGGGGCATAGGAGGAAGGGGTGGACAAGGTAACACGGGCGGCGGTTGAGGCATTGAAGAAGCAGCGTCATAAGTACGCTTTCGATGCCAACATGTACAAGCTGGGCGTTGTGACGCACTACACCGAACAGTGCGCCAAGAAATATGCCGAACTGACAGTGGCGATTGAAAAGCTGGAGAAACCTGGGCCGCAGCAAGGATCGCTGCCTGGTTTTCCAAAAAGAGGATAAGGGAGAAAAAGCGAAGTGATACTACCTGCAATTTGTTTTGTGCCAATGGTGATAACGATCGCAACCATGTGGGCTGCGACGATTTTGCTTTACCGCAGGGGCTACAAGGGGTTAGGCGTAGGCATGGGCGTAATAAGTGGGTTATTGAGCCTGACAGTGCTGTGCCTGGGCTTTGCGGTGATACTGGCGGGTATTCCCGGCATTCAGCCGGACGCATACCCGACTCCGGTGCTGGAATTTCTTCCCTCCTAGGGAATGACAGGCGCGAAATAGCCTGAGTGTAGCGCGAGTCTGCCTGGGGTTTTGCCGACCCTGGGCGGCTTGTCCGCGCGCGACAAGGAGACAGGGAAGGAGGAAAGGGGCAAGCGAGCGAGAAAGAGCAGAAGCATAGGAGTTGTTGGCGCTCATAGCGCCTGAGAGAGTAACCGGATTCGAGGATTGAAAGGAGATTTTTTGGATTATGGATAAGAAGCGTTCACCTATTGTGCCCATCGTGTTAGCGGTGGCGATTGGCTTGCTGACGATTTTGCTGTTGAACGGGGTCATCCGGCCCACGTCGATGGTGGTAGCGAAAGTGGCGATTGCGCCTGGTACGGTGCTGACTGCCGACCTGGTGGAAGTGCGCACGGTGCCGGCGGGTGGCCGGCCTGGGGATGCGTTTAAGACGGTTGAAGAAGTGACCGGGCAAATGCTGGCGGTGCAGCGTGCCGCCGGCGACGCGATTACGTCTTCTGTGTTGGGCGATAACGCGCAAGCGGGTATTCCTGCGCAGCTGGAGCCTGGGCATGTGGCGATTGCGGTCAACGTCGATCGTTCCAGCGGTGTGGCCGGCTTACTGCGCCCTGGGCAGACGGTGACGATCATCGGTTTGCTGACCCCGGACGTGCTGAGTGCCCAAGCGAGTTTAGCGACTGTGCTGAGTTACCCTTCGGTGATCCTTGGTGAAGATGTCGATGTAGCGGGTGGTCCGACTGCGACTCCCTCTCCGACTCCTACGCCTGAGCCGATCATGGGGCCTTTGGGCCGTATTTCGATCAGCGGCGTGCGCGTGCTGATGGTCCCGCAGTCTTTCCAGTACCAGGAAGTTCCTGCCGGCGCGAGTCAAGAGGAAATGTTTGCCACATCGTCCACCATGAGTGACGACTCCGGCGCGATTGTGCTGGACGTTCCCACGACTCCGGTGGAGATTGCGCCTGGCCTGTTCGTGAACCCTGCTACCCTGATTGCCGCATTGGATCGCTTTGGTGGCGTGTACCTGGCCTTGGAGCCGAGCGGCGGCCTGGTGATGGAAGGCAGCGACATTCTGACCCTGAACCTGGCAGACCTGTATAAGACGATCAACAGTCGGGACAACCAACCTGCTGGAGCGGCTACGCCGACGATGATGTTCGTTGCTCCGACCGAGGCGCCGGCGACTGCTACGCCCGAAGCTACGTTGGAGCCGACGCTGCTGCCGACGATGACTCCTGCGCCATAAGCAGAAAGAAGGAGAGCAGATGTTAAATCAGGACTCAAAGGTGCTGACGATGCTGGCCGGCCCTAGCGAGGTTGTTTACTACCAGATGATGCCGGCATTTCAGACAGACACCCGCTTTACTGTGGCAACGATTGTGACCGATTGGGCCTCTTTCGAGAAGAACCTGGAACAGTTGAGGCCGGCCTTATTGATTGTGCAAGCTGAGATCGCGCCCAGCCCGGAAACATTGATCGCAGTGATGGCGAGAATGCAGATCTGGAACGGGGTAGCGATTGTGACATTACAGCAAGCGCACGGCGAGTTTCGCGGGGCGCTTGAAAGCGCAGCGGTCGTGCGCGGTGTGTACACGCTCCCGGTGAACTGGGGCGAATTGATCCAAACCGGATATTCGGCGGTGACCACCGAACGGGCCAAAGGCGCTGCGCAGGGCTCGATGCAGAGTGCCATGGGTTTCCGGGCCGCGACTGCGGTAACGGGGACGCGCGTGGTTGCGTTCCTATCGGGCGCAGGTGGCGCCGGTCGCTCAACGCTGGCTGAAAGCATTGCATACAAGCTGGCGGTGCAGATGAATGTTCGTTCTTTGCTGATGTCGTTTGACCTGCCGGCTGCGGCGGTGATGCACTTGAACCTGCGCTACTCGCCCAATGCGGGGGAGTATTTTGCTCGTCCTGGGGATGGCTTTGCCAGCGCGATCCAGACGAAGGAAGGGTTAGAGGTGATTGTCGCGCCGGAAAACTCTGTGGAATATGCTCGCGCAGCCGAATCATCGGCTGCCGGCAAATCCGAAGCCAACTCACTGCACTCATTGGTGATGGCAAGCTGGACGCGCAGTTACGCGGCGGTCTTATTGGATCTGCCGCATGGGGAGGGGATTTGGACACTTCACCCCCTGATGGCGGCGAACACGGCGGTGATCGTAGCGCGGCCTACGCTGGCTGACCTGGCGGCGACGCGGCATTTGCTGGTGCTGCTGATGGAGCGAATGCGGAACGAACATCGTATTCCGCAGGAGTCGATCTTCATGGTGTTGAACCAGGTGAGTGACCGCTCGCGGCTGACCGCGACGCAGTTCTATCAGGAATTAGTACAGAGTTATGGGTGGGCGCCGCCTGTGCTGGCGGTGATTCCCTATGACCATGAGATTTCCAATGCGCAGGATGATCGTATGTCGGCCCTGAAAGTGAACGCGCTGGACAAGGGCGTGAACACGATCATCAGCGGGCTGTTTCCTGGGATTACGAGTAACGGCGGCAGTGGAACGCAGAAGAAAGGTCTGCTGGGCAGCCTGTTAGGAGGTCGTTAGTGGACACGATTTTGCAGATTGTCCCTGTGAGCGGGTACAAAGCTGTCTTTGACCGTTCGGAAGATGGGGATTACGAAACCGTTGACATCGAGAACATCCTGGAAGAGACGGACGCCAATCTGCTGATCCTGCCGGTGGATTTCTTTGCGCTGGTGAAGGGCAAAATACCTGGAACGGGGATCGAGGAAACGCGGATCGTAGGCGTGTACCTGGACCCAGATTACGGGTACATGGAACTATGTGAGCGCAGGGATGATCGGGTGGTGTATGCTGGCCGGCTCCTGGGGTATTTACCCCCGGAGCCTGGCTCTGGCATGGCGCTGCTGGAGAATTATCGTTGGATCACGGCGGCGCGGATGGATAGCCGGTACGTGGACGAGGAAGCCTGGGAAGCGTTGACAGGCAGAAAGGTGGGCAGGCATGAGTCTATTGAGTGTCTTTGATGAACGGGCGGTAGCCCAACAAGGGGCGAGTCCTGAAGTACGCGGGGAAGTGATGACGGAAGTGATCGACGCGATCAACCGGGAGTATCCCCCTGCTTTACTTCAGCGACCGAGTGACGCAGACCGGCAGCGGGTGAGCGAGCGCGTTTCTGCGCTGGTAACGCAAGCCCTACGCCGGCGCGGGGCGAATCCTGGGATGGCCTTTGAGCAAGAGTTGGCGGGTGAACTGGCTCGCCGGCTGATGGGCCTGGGCTTTTTGGATTTACTGCTGCCGCCGGCGCGGACGGATTTATCCGAAATCGCGGTGTACTCGTCTGGGCTGGTGCAGGTGATGAAGAAAGGCTCAGTGCGTTGGGAGACTGTTCCGGTGCGCCCTGAAGCGGAAGAGATCGAGCGGGTACTGGATCGTTTACTGGGGCCGCAGAACAAGTCCCTGAACGAAACGAATCCTACGATCAACGCCAAGCTGCCCAAGACCGATGCAAACCCTGGTGGTGGGCGCGTGAAAGCGTTACACCGGGCGATTGTGCCGCCTGGGAGGAATCATGCGATCAACATTCGCTTGTACGAGCAAAAGCCGGTATTGCCGGAATGGTTGATCGAGCGAAAGGCGCTGAACCAAGAGATGATGGACACCCTGCGGGTTGCCATGGAGACCGGGAGCCGTATTCTGATCACCGGCGGGACGCGCACGGGGAAGACGACGATGTTATCTGCCTTGTGCAACTTCCTGCCGGAAGGCTGGCGCATTTTGAAGATCGAGGACCCGGAGGAAATCTGGATCGACCGTGAGACGGTGCAGACCATTGAAGCCAGGCCGCAATCGGTGGGAACGGAAGTGCGGCCCTACACGCTGGCCGATGGGGTAGACGATGCGATGCGTATGTCACCGGATTACCTGGTGATCGGTGAGGTGCGTGACGGTCGCGCGGCGCAAGCCTTATTCCGGGCGATGATGACCGGCCACTCTGGGGCTTGCACGTTCCATGCGGACAGTCCGCGGGATGCGGCAACCCGCCTGGCGACGATCATGGGCTCTGACGCGCAAGTAAGGAGAGAAGACGCGAGTCAAATCACTGTGGACTCGGTGGATTTGCTGATACAGATTGGAATCCGGCACGAGAAACGCTGCGTCACCGCAATTACAAAGCTGATGCCGGAATTAAAGAACGGGAAAGTGTGGTTTGAGCCGCTGTACTTGTACGAAAAAGACAGTTTGCCAGACGAGCCGCGCTGGAAAAAGGTGGGCGAACTGAAAGCGAAAAAAGAGGAGGAATGGCTATGAGCGTGATCATTGGCTTGTTAGTGGCGCTGCTGGCGTGGCTGCTGTTTGGTGGGCCGGCCATGCTGGGCCAGATGAAGAAAGGGAAAGCGGCAGACGCTTTATCGAATGCGTACTCGCTAGAGGGAACGCAGCGGCTTACGCAGATGAATCCTGGGTCGCTGGAATACAAACTGGCCGCGTCTGGGGTGAACTGGAGTCCTTCGACGTTCCAGATTGCTCGGGTGATCCTGGGGATTGGCGGGGGCATGGTGGTCTGGACGCTGCTGCCGGGTGTACCGGCGATTGCGGTGGGCGGCCTGTTGTTCTATGTGCCGATGGCCTGGCTGGACGACAAAGTAAAAGGTCGTGGGCGCGAGGTAGACAAGTACCTGCCGGTTGCGATTGGTCGTATTTCGGCTGGTTTGCTGGCCGGCGGCTCGATGGCCGATGTATTGGAAGAAGTGGCCGATTCGTTGGAGTTAGAGGGAAAGAACCCTCTTTCCGGCGAACTGCATTTATCGGCGGCTGAACTGCGCAGCAAGGAGCGCAGCCAGGCGTTCGACAATTTAGCCAAGCGGTCGCCTTCTCTGTCGCTGTCGAACCTGGCGCACTTGCTGGAAGGGTACCTGGAAGCCGGCGGCGGGAAGCATGCGGAGGTGTTGGTGGAGTCTGCGAATCGGGTGCAGCAAATCCTGGTTGCGCGGAACCGGACGAAAGCGAAGGCCGGCGATGCCATGCTGAGCGCGAAGGTCATTCCTGGGGTATTGGGGATCATGATCGTGTACCTGTCGCAAGACCCGATGGTACGGGAGAGTCTGCTGGCCCTGCCGGTGCAGATCGTGTTGGCCCTGACGATTGGGGCGATGGTGATGGGCTATTTCATCATGCGCTCGATGGTGCTGGAAGCGGCATAAGGAGGGGTAAATGAGCACATTGATTTTGATCCTTGGCGTGTTGGCGACGGTCCTGGTGCTGGTGGTGACGATGGAATATGTGCCCACCATGCGGAAAGGGAAAGCGGCGCAAGCGTTAGCGGATAGCGACGTGCGGGTAGACGACCCTGTAACGGGGCTGCGCAAGGCTTTGTACCCGATGGAAAAGCCGGTGCAGAAATACACCAGCGTCAAAATGATTAAAAAGGCACGGTACGACCTGTACTGGGCGCAGATGTTGGATAAATACGCCGGCTGGACCGCGATTCAGTTCATGACCGTGCGCGTATTTGCGGCATTGGTGGGCCTGGTGGCGGGGATGGTGGTCTTTCAGAATCCAATCTTCGCGGGTGTAGCGGCCTTTTTGGGCTGGCAGTATCCCGCGATGGGCCTGGGCGGGATCGCTCGTCGCGCTCGCCGGCGGTTCCAATCGGAGTTACCGGAGTACATCAACCTGGTCGCCGCGCAGATGTCGGCGGGTATCTCGATGGAAGAAGCATTGCAGAGAACGTCGCGGTCGGAGAGTTTGCCGGCCAAGTGGATGCGCCGGGTTATTCAGATGGCGCAAGGGCGCACACTGGTAGGCCAGGTGATTCGGGAGTCCGAGGAATCTCAGTTACCGGAACTGATCTCGATGGGTGTGCAGTTGGGTTTCATCCAGCGCGGCGCCGGGCAGCAGCAGCTGTTAGCGCAGTTATCCACGCAGATCGCGGCTGACTACATTGGGCAAACGGAGATGCGTGCTGAGCGGATCGGCGGCGAGTTGGTGATCCCGATGGTGATTTTCTACTTCCTGCCGTTCATGGTGAGCCTGATGCTGGTGATTGCCTGGCCGATTGTGATCGGGATGATGTAAGAATGGCACAATGGACCGCCGGCAAAGTATTGGAGAGTGAAGAGCGCAAGGGCTTTTGTCCTGGGTGCGAGAACGAAGCGCAGCTGACCTGGAATCGCGCAGAAGAGACTGTGAGAGTGAAGGGGAAACAAGTGCTGGTAGAGGTGTCGTACTACGTTTGCCAGGAATGCGGCGAAACATTTGATGATCCGCAGGGGCAGGACTATCTTGCCGAGGCGTACAAGAAAGCCGGGGCAGGGGAGAAGGGAAAGAAGCAGAAGCAGAGGTCGCCGATTGGTGATTATGCCGGATTTGCGTTCTTCACATTTGCCGCGATGTTAGCTGGGCTGGCGGCGTGGGAACACCCCACGCTGCTGGCCTGGTTATCGGTGGCGCATAATGGGCTGCTGGCAGGGATCTATGCGGTACGAAGGCCGGCGGCGCGGAGTGATCAGCGGGGGTTATTGTTGGGACTGCTGGCGGCAGCGATGCCGCTGGCGTCCTATCCCGATGTGATTCCGACCTGGTTGATGGTGATTGGCCTGGCGGGATACGGGTTTACCCTGTGGTCATTGATGGTGTTAGGGAAATCGTTTGGGATTGCGCCGGCAGATCGTGGGTTGGTGAAAGGCGGTCCTTACCGGATCGTGCGCCATCCCATGTACCTGGGCGAGTTGGCGTTTCGCGGGGTGATGGTGATCTCCGAGTTGACGATCCTGAACGGGTTACTGCTGGTGGCCCTGGTGGTAGTGCAGGTAGCGCGGATCAGGCGAGAAGAGCGGATCATCGCCGGGTATGAGGAATACAAGGGTGAAACGCGCTGGCGGCTGATTCCTGGGGTCTGGTAGGAAGGAAGAGAGAATGCACAAGAAAATCATAGGGAATGTCCTGTTTGCGGTCGCGTTTTCGCTGTCGGTAGCCTTTGAGCGAATGTCTGCTGGTTGGGGATACGAGGATATGGATGGATTGGGGTTATTCCTGGCGGTGATTGTTGGTGTAACGGCGCTGCTGGTGAACATCGAGGGGATGGCCGGAACGGGGTTGGTTGTGACTGCTGTGGGCGTAGGAATCCTGATGCGCTTTTACGAGCCGATCTGGGTAGCGGCAGTGGTGGGTTTTCTGGTGTTTGCCGGGGCCTTTCTGAACCTTTCGGGGATGAAGGAGTTAGCAAGGAGTGGTAATAAAACTATTTGATGATTATTTATACGGTGGTATAATAATCATTGTATAGCCATGAATTAATTGTAAAACCAATTCAAACCAACTCAGGCCGGCGCGATGCCGGCAGTTGGGTAGGAACGCAGCGTACCAATAGCCATTCAGGGCCGACAAGGAGAAAGGCGGCCAGAAGTATGGCTATTGGTTTTTTAACGACCAGGTGAACGGAGGCGAGAAAGGAAATGATCGGAAAAGTGAGAGGGACAATAGCGAAAGCGGTAGGGGTATTGGTTGCGCTGGTGTTTGTGTTAGCCGGCGCACAAGCGGTCCCGGCTGCCTACATAGGGCCGATTCGGGCCAGTGGGCCAGACGTGCGCGATCCGTCTGGGGATTACATCGTATTGAACAAAACAGGGGGGCCAGGGGGAGTGAGTGTTTGTACACTCGACACAAACTGTGGCACCGATCCAAGCCCGGAACAGCAGCATTATTGGTGCGGCGGCGGGGCCTTGTATCCAGATGGCTGGTGCGGAACCCATCCTGGAAGCTGTTGGACCGGCACGGTGGTAACGCGGTACTGCCATTATGAACCAGGCCCGGACGAGCCGCCGGCGACTGTCTCGGGCTCGGCCAGCTGCGCGACTCCTGGTACGAATGGCTGGTGCCGGGGTGGGCCTTCTGTGGCGTTCACGGCCAACGATCCGCTGGGTAGTTATGTGATTACCTGGTTGGAAGGCAACCGGGGCGGGGCCGATTTCCAGCTTTGCAACCCTACGGATGCAAAAACGGTTAACTGCTCGTGGGCGGCAGAAGATGGTGAGTACAGTCTGAATTACTGGGCGCATAGTTCCAAGGGCGACACAAGCTCAATGGCCTCATTGGGTATGAAGGTAGACGTAACGAACCCGACCGGCAGTGTGACGATCAACCGGGTAGCAAACGCGGCGGGATGGGTCAAAGAACCTGTCACGGTGACGACCACCGGAGCGGATACGATCTCGGGTGTGGCTGCTCGCCTGGTACAGGTAAACGGCGGCGCGGCGCAAGCCAGCCCTGTGGTTGTGGGCACGGATGGCCTTTACACGGTGAATGGAGTCGTGCGGGATAATGCCGGCAACCAAATTGGGACCAGCTCGATTGCGTTCAAGTTAGACATGACTCCTCCCACGATCACGGTTGTGCCGGATCGAGTACCGGATGGGCCGGGTGGATGGTACATGGGGCCGGTAACGGTAGATGTGACCGGAACGGACAATCTTTCAGGTTATTCCCACACCGATTACCAACTATTATCGGGTGGGACTTGGACGAATGGAACGATGCCGGTGACAATCACGTCCGAAGGAGTCAACACTTTAGGGCTAACGGGATTTGACGTTGCCGGCAGCAATGTTGCCACGAGCACACTCATTCGCATTGACCTGACTGCGCCGAATGCCGGTCTTGCGATAAACGGCACGATTGGCAACAACGGCTGGTATGTATCGCCGGTGGATCTGCTGGTGAACGCAAGCGACTCCGGTTCTGGAGTCTGTTCTCGTTCTCTGAGTGTGGATGCCGGCGCATGGGGACCTGCGCCTTTGAACGGCTACTTAGGACAAGGGACGCACTCTTTTGTTGGGCAATCGCAAGACTGCGTGGGCCGCGACTCGGCGGTCACTTCGGCGCTGTCGTTTAAGGTGGACACGGAAAAGCCCTCAATTTCAAGTACTACTCCTGGGCCAGATGGCATAGCCGGCTGGTATATCACCCCATTTGAACTGAGTGTCACGGGGAGTGACGAAACCTCCGGCCTGGCCCTGGCGCAGTCGCGGATCAGCGGCGGCACATGGGATTCGAATCCTGTGCTGGTGGACATCGAAGGTATGTTCAACGTAGAGTACCGCACGGTGGATAACGCCGGAAACGAAATGCTCTCCGTCGCAGGTGTAAAGGTGGATTTAAGCGATCCGTCTTTGAGCCTGAGTGAAACCGGCACGTTGGGTGATAACGGGTGGTATGTGAGTCCGGTAGTCGTGGATGCTGCGGCCTCTGATGCAATTTCCGGGCTGCGCAGCCTTCAAATGAGCCTGAATGAAAGCGCCTGGGCTACCACGGCGAGCCTGACGCTGAGCACGGATGGCGAGCACCAGGTAGACGCGCGCGCGACCGATCGCGCAAGCCGAACCACGGAAGACGGTGTAGAAGTGCGCATTGACCAGACTCCACCCACCATGAGTCCCACCATCACGGGGACGATGGGCAACAACAATTGGTATGTGACTCCGGTGACGTTGAAAGCCAACGCCGCGGACGCGACTTCTGGGCTGGCCTCCGTGCTGCCGGAAGCGGAAACCGTTGTTGAGGACACGGCCTCATTCACGCCTGAATGGACGGTACGGGATAATGCCGGGCATGAGATCAACAGAGTTTTGGACCCGATCAAGGTGGACGCGACTGCGCCGGCGATTGGTTTCGATCCTGAAGACGACATCCTGATTGGAATTGTGACCCTTTCCGGTCGGGCGCGGGATGCGCTTTCTGGTTTGGTGAAGGTAGACGTTTCGGTGAACGGGGGAGTGACCTGGACAGAAGTAGCGGTCAACCCGGATGGCACATGGGAAATGCCCTTCAACACACTCTTGTTCCCTGGCGGCGACCGCCTGGTGCGAGCCCGGGCCGAGGACGAGGCCGGGAATGTGACCGTAGTGGATATGAACACGGTGATCGGGAACAAAGAGCCGCAAATTGATATCAGCGACCGCTGGCTGGTGTGGGAAGACGGTATTCTGGAGATCAAGATTGGCGACACGGGCTACGAAGGCGTGAAAGTGGGCGTGTGTGATTACGAGAAACGCTGGCCGTGTGTCGAGTGGGAATACAAGAAGGGCGAAGAGCCGAGCAAAGTGACCTGGGACGGTTATTTTGGGAAGGTATACGCGCCGGCAGGTGAATACCGGGTGTGGGCGACGATCTGGGATGCTTACGGGCGCAGCAATATGGATCAGGGGACGATCATCATCCCGCCGCCTTCAACGGGAACACCCACGGCGACGATGACTCCGACTGTGACTCCCACCCCCACCCAGACCAAAACCGGAACGGTGGAGCCGGAGCCTACGCAGGTAGCGGAAACGCCGGCGGCAACGATTACAGCGCAGCCAACGGCCACGCCGTTTGTGCCAGTGCCGGTGAAGCCGAACATTCCGGTGAAGTTGATGAACATTGGGCCTTACCTGGTGCTGATCGGATTTTGTTTTGCATTGGGCGCGTCTGTGAGTCGGGACCGCCGGCCACGCGAGTGGCGGCGCCTGGCAGAGCAGTTATCGAAGATGAACAACATTCAGAAGAAAAAAGGAGAATAAGGGAAGATGATGACAGATATGATTTCGCTGGTGACGTTGCTGGCCGTACTGATGCTCGGCCTGATCCTGTGGTACTACAACTCCAAACAGGCAGATGCCCTGCATGGGATGGCGAAGACCACCGAGGAAATGTACATGACGCAGCTGAAGCTGCGCCGGGACGAGCGCAAGAAGCAGCCGTTCACGATGGAAGCGGCTCGCTGGTTGGAGCAGCAAGCTGGGGCCGGGATTTCGCTGGTGGACGTGATCAGTCAATCTCACAACCCGACGTGGATCAACATTCGCGCTGCGGGTGGGCTGCGCCTGGTGGTTTCTCCGCTGGATGAAACCGATCTGCGCAAGGCGTTGAAGGAAACCGAGAAGCGGTCGAAGGTCAATACTGCTTTTGAGCCTCTTTTGGGCGACTCGAAGAAGAATTTGAGCGTGACTCAGCGTTCCTTGCAGGACGAGGAATGGTTTGACCTGGATGCGGACGCGGTGGGCAAGCAGCTGAACATGAATTGGGGCGAAGTATCGCGCCTGTGGTTCTACGTTGTCCAGCCGAAGGGAAAGTAGGCGGGTACAGGAATGCCGGCGACTCTACACGACGCGCTAGTGACGGTCTGGCTGGGGATTTGTGCGTATTTGGACATCAAGACGCGCAAAGTTCCGAACGTGCTCACCCTACCTGGACTGATATACGGGGTAATCGTTGCCGGATTGCAAGGCAACTGGCCGGCGAGTGTGCTGGCGGTAGTGCTGGTGTTCTTATCGGACCTGCCGAAGCAATTGGCCTCATTCTTGTCGATTGTGGCGTTGGGGATTGCAGCAGCCTTTACCTGGTTGAAACTGGGGATGGGGATGGAAGCGGTCCTGGCGCAGTGCGTTCTTGTGGTGGTATGGCAGATGTGGCTGCGGGAATTGACCGGCGGCGCGGATGCCAAAATCCTGATGGGCCTGGTGTTGATCTACGGGAGCGGGATCTTCCTGGCGGCGACGTTTGCCGGCGGGGTAATCGGCCTGTTTGCCCTGGCGCGAAAACAGAAGATGCTCCCGTATGTTCTCCCGATCGCTGTTGGGAGCGTAGCGTTTTTCATCATGAAGCACGCCGGCTTGCTGTAGGTGTGCAAGGAATCTAAGAGAGAAAGGAGGTGAGAGACATGTTGAAATTCTTGCGCGACAATCGCGGTATCGAGTCCACCGAGGTGGCTCTGATCATCGCGGCAGTGGTGTTGGTGGCTTACGGCGCGTATGTGCTCCTGGGTGAGCGCATTAACCTGGCCGTGACCGACGTGGCCGGTAAGGTTTAGTGAAAGGTTTGGATCATGGCTTTTATTCGGGATGAAAAGGCTTTAGAAGCGGTGGAAATATATTTTGTGACGGTAGGCGGTTTCGCCTTTCTCATGTACAAAATGTGGGACGTGTATGCGATCACCACGATCCGCGAGATAGCGACTCGAATATAAGCAATTCCGGGCAGGGGAGGTGACTCCTCTGCCCGGAGGAAGGGAAAGGGCGATGTATAAGAGAAACAGATTGATTCGTGACCGTTCGGGGATGGAGACATTGGAGGCGATCATCACGACTCCAATTGCCCTGACGGTCATGCTGGCGATTGTGAATCTGGGCTTGCTGGTGTACGGCCAACAGGCGGTGCAAGCTGCGGCTCGGCATGGGGCTCGTATGGGCAGTGTAGCGCAGGGTGGGCAAGGCGCGATGTACGCGTCGATGGCCGCCGGCTCTGCGATTCGGGATGCCAAATTGGTGCAGAGTCCTGGGGTCACCATCCTTTCTCCGGGCGGGCCGGCGGGTAGTATTTTGAGCGTGCGGGTGATCGGGCAGATTCCGAACTTCATGGGCGGTTTCATTCCGGGCTTACCAGGCACATTCACGGTAACGGCAGACGCGACCTTCCGACAAGAGGGGTGGTAGGATGTTGCGGGACCGGCGGGCCTACTCGATGACCTTCTGGGCGATATTCATTGGCTTTATCATGCTGCCGATGATGGCATTAGCCATAGAAGTCGCCCGTTACTGGTTTGCGCGGGGGCAGATTTCGTCAGCAGCAGACGCGGCGGCGGTGGCAGCGGCGGTGGAGATCGACCGCGAGTTATTCCGCACCACGGGTGAGGCGCGTTTACCGAACTCGGACACTTACGCCTGGGCGCAGAGTGCGGCCAACCAAAACTGCGGCTGGCTGCATGACCGGGGAGTGTATCCATCTGTGAGCGGGATCACGATCACGGGAACGACAGTGCAGGTGACGATGCGTGCGAATCTGGAATTACTGTTCCCTGCGATCACGCCGAATGTGCATGTAAGTGAAACCGGCAAAGCCGAAGTGAAGGCGCTCAAGCGATGACCGGGCCTATTGGTTTGCGTGACTGTGGGGAGGCCAATTCGGCCTCCCTTTTTCTTGCCCGTGATGCATCGGCATCACCAGATACAGCACCTCTTCTTCATTCAGTGGCTGGATTACCGCCGGGGCGTTGTGGACATTGGCCTCAAAACGCAACTTCGGGCCGCGGCTCGCTTCCAGCACGGCTCGTAGATAGCGCACAAGGAGGCGAAAAATGTTTTGATGTACAATAATATAGAGCTTGCTCGAGTTCGTGGTACATCGAGATTTGTCTCCAATGTGGACAAGGCGGTATATCGCACCAGGTTTAGCACTCTCGCCTAGTCCAAGCAAGGATTGGGCGATTTTTTATATTGGGGGCCTGTTGATTTTGTAATCTCCAAGTGAAGAACCGACTCACCGCGTTGCATTACTTGCAACAAGGCTGATGAATAATTGTTTTAACCTGATTTGTTGCGGGAAGAAAATTATGAGCAGAGTCCAGAACAAAGCATCACGGTTATCCCAAATTGAAGCGCTTTTGCTTGCCAATCCAGAAGGTATGCCGCAGGCGGAGTTGGCGCGCCGGTTAGAAGTTGACCGATCCACGATCAATCGAGATATTGCCGATCTCCCTAAACACATTTATATTGATGATCTGGACGGTGGACGCCTCAAACTCGATAAAGAAGCCTATCTGGTGAACGTGCGCTTGAACTTGCACGAAGTTCTGGCTGTGCATCTGGCTGCGCGCTTGCTGGCCACCCGCATGGACCGCCAGAACAAACATGCTGCCGGGGCCATGCGAAAATTGGGCATAGCATTGAAACCCCTTACCGCTCAAATCGGTAATCATATTCTGCAATCAGCTGATGTTTTGGATGACCCTAACCGCAGGCAAGACCCTATTTACATTGGTGTGCTAGAAAAACTGACCGTTGCCTGGGCCGAACAACGCAAGGTGCAGATATGGCACCGACACGAAAACGGCAAGGTATTGGAATATACGTTCTCGCCCTATTTCATCGAGCCCTATGCCGTTGGGCAATCCACGCACGTCATTGGCTGGCGACAGCCGCCGGGGGCCATGCGAACGTTTAAAATTGAGCGCATCGAGCGTGTGGAGCTGCTTCGGGAAACGTATACGATCCCCGAAGCCTTCGATCCTCGGGATCTGTTAGCGGATGCCTGGGGTGTCTGGTACACAGACCGTGATCCCGTGGAGGTTGTTTTGAAATTTGGGACTCAGGCTGCGCGGCGTGTTCAGGAAACACGCTGGCATCGTTCTGAACAAATAACTATTCAGGAAGATGGAAGTCTTCTTTGGCGAGCTAAAGTGGCAGAACCGTTGGAGATGCTGCCATGGATCCGCGGTTGGGGGGCGGATGTTGAGGTGCTGGAGCCGGCAGGGCTGAGGGAGAGTTTGAGAAGAGAGACCCGCAAAATGGCGGAAATCTACAAGGTAGTTCCCCCAATCGAGATTCCTGCTTACTTTTCCTTATGGGCTAAGTCCGAGAAATCCAGTGAACCGGATACGCACTCGTTGATTTACCATTTAATGGATGTGGGTGAATGTGCACTGGCTCTATGGAGTACAGTGCTAAGTGAACAAACCAAGCAGACTTTTGCACAATGGTTAAATCTGGATGTGGATACCACCGGGCGCCAATTGGCGTTTTGGGCGTCCTTGCATGACTTGGGCAAGGCTTCGCCGGCATTCCAGAGGAAATATCCTTCAATATTGACACACTTGAAAGCTGCCGGATTTTCATTCGGAGAAGAAAGTTCTCACCCGACACCGCATGGAATCATTACTGCCTGGGCTTTAAGAGATCTCCTTTGCCAAGAAACTGTGATGAAGAAGTCGGATGCTTCGCAAATAGCAATTGCCCTCGGTGGACATCATGGTGTTTGGCCTACCAACGACAATTTTTTACCGACAAGTCTAAAATCCTGGGATAGAGGGGATGAACGGATCTGGGTAAATGCACGTAAAGAACTCTTCCAGGAGCTAAGACGCGAATATAAGCCTGTAGACGCAACGAGATTACCATCCAACTCTTCTGACGTTAATTCGTTTCTGACACTTTTTTCCGGCTTTGTCAGCCTTGCAGATTGGATTGGTTCAATGACGGAATTTTTTCCCTTCCTGGCTGAATATCTACCCTTGGCAGAATATTCAAGCCGGCATGCTCATCCGCAGGCGCTGAACGCATTACAAAACCTTGGCTGGACGGGGTGGCGAGCACAGGGGGATTTATTAACCTTTTCAGAAATGTTCTCCGAAATCCACACCCCCAATTCCATTCAACAAGAAACTTTCGATGCGCTAGCTGATATAGAATTACCCGCGCTGGTGATCCTCGAAGCGCCTACGGGAATTGGGAAGACCGAGGCAGCGCTTTTTTTGGCAGATACCTGGCTGCAAAAGCAGAGAGGCAAAGGTATTTATATTGCAATGCCTTCACAAGCAACCAGCAATCAGATGTACGAGCGCGTGGAACGGTTCCTAGGCAGCCGTTATCCGGTAGACAAGCTTAATTTCCACCTAATACACGGCGCCGCAGCACTACGGGAAGAAATAGCGTCTCAACCGCAAGGTGTTGCTCAGGATGATGTTGCTTCCGAAGGTGGGGTGAAGGCAGAAAGTTGGTTTCTGCCGCGCAAGCGCACGTTGCTTGCTCCGTTTGGTGTCGGGACGGTCGACCAGGCTTTGTTGAGTGTCTTACAAACCAACCATTTCTTTGTGCGCTTGTTTGGACTTGCCCAAAAAATAGTTATATTCGACGAAGTACATGCTTACGACACCTACATGTCGACTCTGTTTGAGCGGCTTCTGCACTGGCTGCATTCAATTGGCACATCGGTCATTTTACTGTCTGCGACGCTTCCGGAGAAAACCCGTCAATCGTTTGTTAATGCCTGGTTGGGGGAAGAAAAAGCGCCCCACCACCAGGTAGGTTATCCGCGTCTGACAACTGCATTCTCTGGTAACGTGAATATTCATCCTCTTTCCCCTCCTTCATCGCGCACACTGCATCTAGAATGGATTGGGTCGGAACCAGAAACGCTGGCTGAACATCTGGCTGAGAAGCTCAAAGAAGGTGGGTGCGCGGCAGTCATTTGCAACCGTGTCCGGCGGGCACAGGAAGTGTATCAAGCTCTTCAAGCAAAAGGGATAGTCGAACCGGAAAATTTGATCTTATTCCACGCCCGCTTTCCTTTTGCCTGGCGGGACGAAATTGAAAAGCGCGTGCTGTCTTTTTTTGGAAAAGGAAAAGATCGCCCGCGCAAAGCGATTGTGGTAGCAACCCAGGTGATCGAACAAAGCCTGGATTTGGATTTTGACTACATGATTACCGACCTTGCTCCAATTGATTTGCTGCTTCAACGCGCCGGGCGGCTACACCGCCACAGCCAAAACAACCTAACCCGTCCCATTAACCTTGGCGAACCGCAATTGGTGATTGTTCGACCTGAAGCGGTAGACGGACTGCCGGAATTTGGCGCGGACAATTATGTTTACGACCGGGCAACATTGCTTTGCACCTGGCTTACTTTGCAGGGCCTTGAGCAACTCATTTTGCCCGAACAAACCGCTAGTTTAATAGAAGCTGTTTATGGGGATACAAACTTGGCTAACTTATCGGTGACTTTCACAGAAGAGTTGATCCGAGCAAGGGAAAGAGGACGCATGGAACGCGCGAAAGACGTTCATCAGGCAAACCAACGCTTAATTAATCCTCCAGACGATGAAGACTTTATCATCCGTGGAAATGAAAGTTTGGAAGAGGATAATCCTAAGGTGAATGAGACATTCCGGGCGCTCACTCGTTTGGGCGAACCAAACGTCTCCATCATTTGCTTGCACCAAACCAATCATGGGGTTGCACTTGAACCGGATGGAACCGGCGCGCCTGTGGAAACTCAACATCGTCCTACCAAAACGCAGGCGATATCCCTGCTTAAACGCGCGGTGAATGTTCAGCATAGAGATGTAGTGAATTATATTTTAAGCCATGATACCCGAAAAGCAGACTGGAAGCGTTCTGCTGCCGTGAGGGAATATTTTCCGATCGTGTTTGATGAAAAAGGTGAATATCGCCCTGAAGATGCGAGCTTTACCTTAAAGTTATCTCGTGAATTCGGTCTGGAAGTTCTTAAAAAGGAGGCAGAATGACCTATTCTTTCAATCTTGTAGATCGGCCCTGGATCCCATGTTTCAGTTCAGAGAAAGATGTTACGGAACTTGGTGTGCGCGACACTCTACGCCACGCACATGAATTGCGAGGAATTCACGGCGATTCGCCGCTGGAAACTGCTGCGATTTACCGCTTGCTGTTAGCGATATTACACAGCGCCATTCGGGGGCCACGTAATCGCTCAGCATGGGCAGAGTTGTGGAAAAAAGGATCATGGGAACCAGGATTAATCGACGACTACCTGAATCAGTGGCACAGTCGTTTTGACATCTTTGACAAGAGATTCCCGTTCTATCAAACACCAGATGAGCGGGTAAAGCCCAAGTCAATAATCTCCGCAGTTGTCGATATGGCTTCGGGCAACAACGCGGCATTATTCGACCACCATACCGAAGCAATTGGCGTGACACTTTCTCCCGCGAAATCAGCTCGAACTGTCATCGTGGCGCAAACTTTTAGCCTGGCCGGTTTGAGCGGCCTGGATCAAAAATTCACCGATGCCCCTTGGGGACGCGGCATCATCTTTTTCGTAGAAGGTGACACCTTGTTCCAGACGCTTGCGCTGAATTTGATGGCCTATCCGGATATTGAGCGGAACAATATGTCAACCGGTACGAATGATCGGCCCGCCTGGGAGAAAGACAATCCACATCTTCCAGCGCGCCAGATACCAGAAGGTTATCTCGATTATCTGACATGGCAGAACCGCCGCATTTTGCTGATACCTGAAGGAGCTGAAGAAGCGCCTTTTGTTCGCTCGGTAACTGTAGCGCCAGGTCTACGGTTGGATGCAGGGGTTTATGACCCGATGAAATTGTATCGAGACGGCAGAGAAGAAGGACGTATCAGTACCCGATTCTCAGAAGATCGTGCCCTTTGGCGAGACAGCGGCTCTCTATTTGGATTAAAAAAAATAGGGAACCACCCTCCGAATACTTTTAAATGGCTAAACGATCTAGCCGAGAAGGAGTGTGTCCCAAAAAACCAAATATACCGTTTCATGGCTCTGGGGATGGCAAATGATCAGGCAAAGGTGGAATTCTTTCAGGAGGAACACCTTCCTCTGCCGTTGGATTACCTCGAAAATGAGATGCTGGTTGAAAAATTAGGCTCCTCCCTCCAATTGGCTGAAGACACCCGCTTTGCGTTGAGAATTGCTAGCCAGTGGATGGCAGTGCTAATTCTCGCCATAAAATTTGATGGTAAAAAATGGCAGGATGTGGACAGAATTACTAAGACACAGGCCGAAAATCTCACAACACACTGGAATGTGGAGCGTAATTACTGGCAGCAGTTGGAGATCCCCTTCCAGCATTTCCTCGAAGACCTGCCAAAAAACCCTGGAGCGGCGCAGATCTGGCGTGAAGTTCTTCAGCGCAGCGCCTGGAACGCGCTGGAGCAGGCGGCTAACTTTGCCGGGGATGACGCCGTTGCTCTGAAAGCAGCCGTCCGCGCTCGCGGCAAGCTGGCTTATTTGCTTAAAGAACTGTTCCCTGAATTAGAAAAGGAGACGATTGAATGACAGAATCGACCATCCATCCATTAATTGCCCGTTTGCAGGGACTGGCGCAGAGCGAAGAACGCGGTGCGCTGTCAGCGCTGCGGCGTGGCTTGGGCAGGCAGCCCGGAGAGGCTGCGGAGATGTTCCGTTATGTGGAACCTTTCCTCCCCGAAAAGCGCAGCAAGCATCAGGAAGCTGCCTACTACTTGATTGCATCCCTCTTTGGTCTGCACCCAAAATCTGGGGGAACCGGAAATTTGGGCACGCACCTAGCCCAAACGCGTTCCGAAGCGGGTGACGATGCGCTTGAGCGTCGCTTTACTGCACTGCTCTCCGCCCACCCAGACGACCTGCCTGATTATGTGCGCCAGGCGATCAGCTTCCTGCGATCCAAAGAAATCCCAGTGAACTGGAATCAGTTGTTTTGGGATCTGCAAAATTGGGACGAAGCCGACCGCCGCGTTCAAAAACGCTGGGCCAATGCCTTTTGGGGACGCCCCCAAAACCACGAAGAAAAAATCTAACAATCACTTTCAACTTTGATTCTCGAAGAAAGGAATTCAACCATGTTCATCGAACTGCACATCCTCCAAAACTTTGCCCCTTCTAATTTGAATCGCGACGATACCGGCAACCCCAAGGACACCGAATTCGGCGGCGTGCGCCGGGCACGAATTTCCTCACAGTGCATTAAACGCTCTATTCGCAACGAGCCCGTTTTCAGCGAAAAAACAGCCATTGAACCCGCTGTTCGCACACGCTGGATGAATCGCTTATTGGCGGAAGCGTTAAAGAACGCCGGAAAAGACGAAACTCTCGCCCAATCTGTGGCAGATGCGTTTTCTGTCCAATACAGCAAAATGGATAAAGGGCACACTAGCGTGTTGATTTACTTGGCTAAAAGCGAAGTAAAAGCCATTACCGATCGATTAATCGCCAAGTGGGAACCTGTGGTTGCCGGTTTGAAAGATGGAAAAAGCCCAGTGATTGAGGAAATCGCCAAGGAATTATTCAAAACACTGAAAGACCGCACAGGCGCCCCTGATATCGCTATGTTTGGCCGCATGCTGGCTGAAAAGCCCGAACTCAATATCGACGCAGCTTGCCAGGTGGCGCATGCGATTTCTACCCATCGTGTAAGCATGGATATGGACTTCTATACCGCTGTGGACGATCTGACGCGAGACGATGAGGCAGGCGCCGGCATGATGGGCGTGATCGCATTCAATAGCGCCTGCTTCTATCGTTACGCGCGCATAGATTGGGAACAGCTAGTCAAGAATTTAGGTGGCGATAAGGACCTGGCTCGTAAGACGGTAGAGGGCTTCCTCCGCGCTTCGATTTCGGCGGTGCCGACCGGCAAGCAAAATAGTTTTGCAGCCCAAAACCCGCCTGACTTTCTGCTGGGGGTAACTCGCAAAGACGGTGCGTCCTGGTCGCTGGCGAATGCGTTTGAAAAACCGGTCAAGGTTGACCGCGAAGGCGGCTATTTGGCCCCATCCATTGCCGCTTTAGATGCTTATTGGGCAAGGCTTCAAAAAACCTATGGTGGAGAGGGTGTAAAGTCGGCAGCATTGGCACTGGATGATGCGGCGCCGGTCAAGGCCCTTAAAGACGTGTTGGTCGAGAATCGTGAAGCCTGGATCCGACTGATCCTGGCTGGATTGGAGTGAACCATGAATACGCTTTTGCTTCGCCTGGGCGGGGCAATGCAGTCGTGGGGAGTGCAGAGCCGTTTTGGAGTCCGAGACACCGGGCGAGAACCCTCCAAGAGCGGCGTGATCGGCCTGATCTGTGCTGCAATGGGAATTCCTCGCGAAGATGATGCCGCCTTGGCCGAATTGGCCCAGTTCCGCATGGGCGTCCGGGTGGACCGAGAGGGATCGCTGAAAGTAGATTACCATACCGCCCAGAATGTGCTCAAGGCAGGTGGGGGCATTAAAGAAACTGAGCTTTCTAGCCGGTACTATTTGGCAGATGCTTTGTTCCTGGTTGGCTTGTCTGGGGAGAATTTACCACTATTAGATCGTATGAATACTGCGCTTCGCGCTCCGGTATGGCCGCTGTTCCTGGGTCGAAAATCGTTTGTGCCCGGTTCACCAGTTTGGCTGGAAAATGGGCTGCAAGAAGACACCAGTTTAATAGACGCCCTCAGGGCATATCCCATCTTGGGCGGCAACTCAGACGGTCATCCAATGCGGGTAATTCTGGAGGATCAATCGGGTACAGTTGTGCGCGCGGACCAGCCGATATCTTTTTCCTCGCGGCGCTTTACACAACGTCGCTTGAAGGTAGATTTTATTCCCGCACCGGTACAAAGAGTGGAGGCGTCGTGATGTATCTATCTCAGCTTATTCTGGACTCGCGTTCTCGTCAGGTACGCGCCGAAATAGCCAACTTCTATGAACTTCATCGGACGGTGATGCGGGCATTCCCTGAAAAGATGGAGGGCGCCGAGCGAGTGCTGTTTCGCCTGGATCTTCACCCCCGCGCCGGCGTTCCGCTGCTGCTGGTGCAATCGCCTATGCAACCGTCCTGGGATTTTCTTAGCTCACCCGATAAGAATTATCTCTTGCCAGTTTGCGAGTGGGACGACTTTGGTGTGCAGAATCCAGCCGTAAAACCCTTTGATCCCCAATTTCAACCCGGGCAGAGTCTTCGTTTTCGATTAAGGGCTAACCCGACGGTAAAGAAGGGCCGCGAGGGGAAAAGAAACGGGCAGCGGGTGGGCCTGTTTCATGAAGAGGAACAACTCTCCTGGCTAAGCCGAAAGTTGGAAAGTGCAGGAGCGAAGTTGCTATCCGCGCGGGTAACCGCCGGAGATGCCCAAAAAGGGCGCTTGTATCACGAGGATAAGCCTCATGAATTGACCGTTTACACCGTTCAATTTGATGGTGAGCTACGAGTGATTGCCCCCAGTTCGTTTCGCGATGCTTTGCAAGCTGGCATCGGTCCGGCTAAGGGTTTCGGCTGTGGGCTGCTATCTTTAGCCCGTGCCTGAACCATTCATCCGATAGCCCGGAAAGGTGACTGCGCAGCACTTTCCCGGACGCCTCGGAACCTTAATAACCGAATATGATCATACGAGGGAAATATGCAAGATTTACACATCCTCCCCAAGCTGCGCGACAGCCTGTCATACGTATATGTTGAACACGCCGTTATCGAACGGCGGGATGGAGCGCTCCTGGTATTACAGCAAACAGGGAAAACAGCCGTCCCGGCAGCCAATCTTTGTTTGCTTCTGCTCGGGCCGGGTACCTCGATGACTCACGCCGCCATGCGCTTGGCAGCCGATAACGGCTGCAGCGTGGTGTGGGTTGGACAGGATGCCGAGCATTTCTACGCCCATGGCATGGGTGAAACGCGGCGTGGATACCACCTCCTTCGCCAGGCGGAACTATCCACTGATCCACAAAAACGCTTGAATGTAGTACTCAAAATGTATGAGAAGCGTTTTGGACGCGTTCTGGAACCCAATCTGACCATCGAGCAGGTTCGCGGCATGGAAGGTGTGCGCATGCGCACCGCCTATGCGGACGCTTCGAAAATGTACGGCGTTCAATGGCAAGGCCGCAACTACGACCGGTCGAATTGGAACAATAGCGACCCAATAAACCGCGCCCTTTCGGCGGCGAATGCTCTGCTCAATGGCTTGTGCCATGCGGCAATTGTTTCCGGTGGCTATTCGCCCGGTTTGGGATTCATCCATACCGGATTGCAACTATCCTTTGTATACGATGTTGCCGATTTGTACAAGACGCGCTGCACCATTCCGCTCGCATTTCAAACCATTGCTGACGGTGGAGAAAAGGATGTCGAAAAGCGCGTTCGGGAACTATGCCGAGAGCGATTCAAGGAGATAAAGTTGTTGGGCAAAATCTTGCCTGACATCGATGATCTATTAGGTGTACAAGTGGAGGAGAATTTTCCGGCGGATGAAGATTTAGGGCGACCGGAACCGTGGTGGGATCCTCAAGATAATCCTGAGGATGCGGAGGAGGAATAGGCCATGATCGTGATGCTCTTGGAGAAAGTTCCTCAATCGCTTCGAGGTGAATTGACGCGTTGGTTGATCGAAGCGAAAACAGGCGTCTACATTGGACATGTCAATGGTATGGTGCGCGAAAGATTATGGGAAATGTGCCTGGATGCGCGCGGAAGCGGCGCAGTGTTTCAGGCCTGGTCTACCAATACGGAACAGCACTTCAAAATGCGCATGCATGGGCAAACCGACCGGGCAATTATTGATTGGGAGGGGCTTCAATTGATCCAGGAAAGAAAGGAAGAATTGAGTTTGCCGCAAAAGCGTAGGATGAAAAGTGAAAGTTAATTTTTTTGTTAACGAAGAGTCTTCCCCACACGCGTGGGGGTGAACCGGCTTCGGCGGTCTCGCGGGTTGTTGATAACGCGTCTTCCCCACACGCGTGGGGGTGAACCGGCCAATCTATTATTAACCCTTGACTCTTATCTGTCTTCCCCACACGCGTGGGGGTGAAACGGTGTGCAAGCGGGTCCACATCGAGTAGAGTGTGTCTTACCCACACGCGGGGGGGGGCACCGGGGGAGG
>CAYOHX010000058.1:0-29265 GCA_964403875.1 uncultured Anaerolinea sp.
AGCGCATCGCAGCCACGCCCACCCCAGCCGTCCGACCACCCGGCGCCCACCCCCACCATCACGCCTTTCATTCCCTAAGCCATGCCAGGCAAGTCTGCTCCCGCCCCTTCATCCAGGACGATCCTATTTACCGCGCTGCTGCTCGGCGCAGTCGAAATTTTGGCAGCAGTCTTCGTCCTGGCCAGCATTGAACGCGACCCAAAGAACGTCGCTTTCTTGGGACTCTCGCCCGAGCGCCTGGCAATTCTTGTGCTTAGCTTGCTGGCTGCCCTGGCCTGTCTGGGCGCGGCGATTTTGGTGCTGCGCCAACCGCATCGATCCGCCGCCATCCTCGACCATCTAACGCAAAAACCAGTTCTACGCCGCGCAGTCTACATTGCGCTGGGAGCGTTGGCCTTGCTCGGATGGCTGGCTCTGGTTTCGCCTCCCTACCTGTTGATGGAGTGGAAAGATTTCTTCATCCGTCTGCGGCCCATCCCCATCGCCGCGGGAGCCCTGGCCTTCCAACTGCTCCTGTGGGCGGCGCTGGCGCTGCCCCCCGGAAAACGCAGTCGCCTGCTTGCATTCCTTGCCGAAAACCAGGCCTTTACCCGCTCTTGTGCCTGGATCCTGGCTGGTCTATTGGCGCTGTGGGGCTTCATCTCCCTCTCGGGCGTCGGCTTGACCCCAGACGACCGCTTCTGGAACGTGCCGGGAATGCCCATCACCGGCTTCCAATTCTTTGCCGCCTTGCTCTTGCTGGTCGCGTTGGTCCTCACCCGTCCGCCGCGCCTGTCGCGCCGCTGGATCGACGCGTTGGCCTGCCTGGTCTTGTTCCTCACCGCTGGACTGTTGTGGAACGCCACGAACCTCAAACAGCATCACTTCTTGCCCTTCCGAGTCGGGCCAGATCACCAACCCTATCCAGCCTCCGATGCGCTCGTTTATGACGCTTCCGCCCATTACTTCATCAACGGCTACGGCATCTTCAGCAGTGGGTACACCGACAAACCACTATACATCGTCTTCCTGGGACTGCTGCACCTGCTGGCGGGCGAGAACTATGAGATGATCATCTTCCTGCAAGTCTGGGTGCTGGCCCTCATCCCGCCGCTCATCTATCTGATTGGACGCTCCATGCACAGCCCGCCAATGGGCTTCTTTCTGGCCGTCCTGCTCATTTTCCGCCAACGCAACGCGATTGCCGGGTCACATTTGATCGCTTCGGCCAACGCCAAGCTGCTGGTCACCGAGGTCCCCATGCTCTTGGGGTTGCTCGTTTGCGCCTGGATCCTGTTCAAGTGGTGGAAATCCAGCTCCCGGTCTGCCGTTCTGCCCGCCCTGGCAGGAGGCATCATCGGTGTGATCTCGCTAATTCGCCTGAACGCCATCCTCCTGCTCCCCGCCGCCGCAATTTTTGCCTTGCTGCTCTACCGCAGGCAGGCTCGGCTGTGGTGGAAGCACATCGCCCAGCTCACGCTGGCATTCTTACTGGTGTTCACCCCGGTCGTGCTTACCGGAACTGGCCCCGATGGCGTCCCCCTGTTGGTGTTCAAGTTCATGGAGGTCATCCGCACTCGCTATCTACCGGGAGCCTCCTTGCAAATGAGCCCGGCCCAAAGCGCTGCTCCGGGCGGTTTCGCCGCGCTGCCGCTGCCCACTGCCGATATCCCACCCACTCAATTCGTTCCAGCGCACTTCTTCCACAACATGGTGGGCACAGTGTTAGCCTTGCCCAATTCACTGATCTACGACAACCTGGAAACGATGGCAAAGAGGCCATATTGGGTGGAAGGCGGCGACTGGACCGGGCAGCTTCCTGCCGGCCAGATCGCCGGCGTTGCCATCAACCTGGCTTTGATCGCCGTGGGCCTGGCCCGCAGTTGGAACGCGCACCGTTGGGCTGGTTTTGCTCCACTGCTCATCTTTCTCATGTATAACCTGGCCCTCAGCCTGGGGCGCACGTCCGGTTCGCGCTACCTGGTCCCGATCGACTGGGTAGGGTACCTCTATTTCGCCATCGGCATCGTCGAAGTTTTACGCTTGCTCGGATCTGTGCTCTTTTCCAGAACACTTTCTCTTTCGCCCACTCCGGTTGCTTCCTTCGCTCCCCACCGCCGCGCTGAGTGGTGGGTCCTATTGCCCTTCGCGCTGTTGGGCCTGGGCATGCACCTCATCGATGATACCCTCCCGCCGCGTTTCCAACAACAAGACGCCCTCGATCAGACCGCCCTGGTTCAATCCTACCTGCCAGATCCATCGGCTTCAGCGCAAGCCCTCACCATTTACGGCGGCCAGGCGCTTTACCCACGCTTTGCCGGTGAAAAGACCGACCAGCCCTACCTGGATTTCTACGTCCTCAGCCCAGAATGGGGCCTGGTCAATGCCCGCCTGGTTCAGGTCAATAATCAACAAGGCTTCCCAGCGGGGACGTACGCCATTGTGGCAGGCTGTCCAAGAGTGATTCCCGAAAGCGCCGGCAAAATTTTTCTGGAAACGCGCCTGCTGATCCTGATGCGCGGAAGCGCTCCCGATCAGGTTCTCTTTTCCGAGCCCTTGCCAGAGTGGTGGGACTGTCGCTAAGCTGCGCTACTCGACCAGCAAGATTGCGTAGACGTCAACCTCCAGCCTCAACGCCTGCCCCTCCATTTCAACCGGAAGCCTGTGCTCTGGACGCCACACCTCGGCCCGGACAGAATGATCGAAGTGGACGGTCACGGTTTGCGCCTGTGCTGCATAATTAACCAGGTGCACCTGGGTCCCGCCGTCCTGCTCCCACACGTCCACCAGCACCGGCGACTCGGAATCCACGCTCACGCGCAGCTCTTTCGGCAGTGCCGCCAGCAGCGATTGCCTTGCCGCAAGCCCCGGCAGACGGAAGTACGGGCTGCCCGTGAACAGGCGCATGGCCCCGGCCCCGTCCATCAGGCGTCGAACAGTTCGGCTGGCAAAATATCCCCGTACGGTCTCGCTCACCACGCGAGTCGTCAGCCGCCGCAGAAGGCGGTTGCGGTTTAGCCAGGGCTCACGGGTCTTGATCTGCCAACCCGCCAGCCGCGGAACCTCGAGCACATCTAACGAGTCGGGCAGTTTGATCCCGCGCAGATCGCGCAGGTCAAAGACCAACAATACCTTCAAGCGCGAGAAATCCTCGCCCGGCAGAACCGCCCGCCAGGGCAGCCCCGCCCCCAGCAAGGTCTGGGCGCAGCCAAAGTAGATCCGCGCCAATTCACCCCCGTTGTGCCACAATCGCTCATGGGGGTAAAGCAATCCAATTTGCGCCAGGTTTCGCCCGTTTTGCAACATCCCGGCGCGTTCTTCCAGCCAGCGCTGAAAATTGCCGATATCCAGGCGCACATCTGCATAACGCTCATCGGTTAACAGGGTGAACTTCCCCGATTCGTCCACGAACTCGGTGCCCTTCACCACGCAGCTTGCCCGACATGCCGCCGCCTCGGCGATGGCTTGTTGGGTGCGCCGGGCCGGAAATACCCGGTCGAAGCCAATACCCTTGTCGTAGGGATCAACGCTCAAAGGAGTTGTTCCACACAAAGCGCGCGCGGTGCGCAGCGTGACGGCGTTGTTCACCAACTCACCCGATTCGGCTTGCCAGCGTGGCAATCCGTAATCTTCAATCAGGATGACGTCCTGCGCCTGGGCCAATCCATGCAGGTCAATGCCCGCCGTCACCGCGCTTGCGCGCATCACGGCGTCAAAATCGTTTGCGCTCACCAGCGCATAGGGTTTTAAACTGCGCGTAAATTCGGCCAGATCGCGAAGGCGATGCGTTACTCGCGCCTGGCGCCACTTCAAATACCCATCGGTTTCGGGTCTCCCGGGGCGGATCAAACGCGGGATGTCCTGCCCCGAGGCCAGCCGATAGGCGGCCTGGCAGCGTTCGCAGTAACACCCCGCCCCGCCCAACCAGGCTCCGCCCAGGTGCATGGGCTGCGCGCCATGCCAGGGGTTGTCGAAGAAAATCCCATCCGCCCCGCGTCGGAGAGCGTCGGCCACGCGTTCTTTCAGATAAGCCAGCCAATCGGGATGCTCCCAACAGGTCATATAACGACCTGTGTAGTAATAGATCTTCCGCCCGTGCCAATCGCGCGCGTACCAATCCCGATCGCGGAAACTACCGTCATAGACGCAATTGGAACTTTGGATATACGCAAAAACCAGCCCGCCGGCCTGGTGATATGCCTGGGCAGCCGCCTCGAACGACTCCCAATCCTGGCGTTCCACCTCGGGCGGAAACCCCCAGTTATACATCAGGTAGGCCCAACGACAGCCCGTCTCATCCACGGCGCGCCGGGCTCCGGCCAGGGTGTGGGCTTGCAGATGCACGGCTTCGTCCACGCGCGCTTCCATGAACTTCAACCGGTTCATGCGCACCGTACCCGGTCCCGCCCATAGATAAATGGGGCGGTGCTTTCCGGGCAGCAATGATTCACGCAAGTTCGGGTGGTGAGAGATCAGCACGCTATCCTTCTTTTTCCTTCCACTTCAACGTCACCGCGTAGTTGGCTTCCATCGCGGCCCGCGCCACCAGAAAACCGCCCACCTCTCCCGAGGCTTTCAAACCAAAGCTGACTTCCACCTCGCTGGGCTGGTCGGTCAAGCCCTCGCGCAGCTTCTTCATCAGCGAACCGGCCATCTTGCGCACACCCTCCAGAGAGTCCTCGAAGGAATGAGCTCGTTTTTCCACATCTTCCTCGCCGCGGCTGGAAGGAATCAGGCTGGCCGCGCTTTTCGGCGCGTCCATTGCCTCGATATATACCTCGGTTCCGTCGTCTAACTGAAAAGTCATGTAAGGCATAGCAATTTCCTTTCGTAAAATAATCACTTCGCGTAAGCCAGAGTATACACAGAATCCATCTCCGGGCGGCCTGCCACCCGCGCCACCAGTTCAAACTGCTGCGCGTCCGCCGCCGGGAGCAGCACCTGCGCCTGGGGTCCTTGCAGGTTGATCCCGGCGGGTAAATTCGGGAAGGTCCAATCCAGCAGGTGCGTTTCCTGCCCGGTCATGCGCAGCCACACACTCAACACCCCGCCCGCCAACGGCTGGGGCGAATCGGACAGAACCCACGTTTCCACCGTCAGCAGATCGCCGGGCTGCCAGTGAAAATGCGGGATGCGCAAGCTGGCCAGAGTCGGGCGCAGCGCAGCCCCAACTGCCGCCAGGCCCAATTTTGGTTTGGCCGGCCAGGCCACAATGCTGCAATTGGCCGCCGCCGGCCAGGGCTCATTGAAGCACCAGTTGATCGCCATCGAGGCAGCCATTTTCTGCCGCCGAACTTCTTCGAACATGCCTTTCAACACCTCGCCTTGAATCAACTGGCTCTTTTCCACCAGCTCTTCCAGGGTCCGCGCGTGCCCCAGCAGTTGCTCTGTCACCTCTGTGTTCAGGTGCGCCGAAAGCAGCGAACTGCCGTAAGCGTGATGGGCCACCCAGGCCGCGTCGGGCCGGGGCGGGAACAGCGACTCAGGCGGAATGATGGCAGCCAGGGTCTCCACCGGAGCCATCCCGCCGGTGCAGCCAAACTCGCAGTAAGCCGTCTGGCGGGCCTTTTGGAACATAGGCCAGGCCTCTTCTTGATGAACATGGTCGAAGATATAGTACGGCCCGTGCCCGGCCCCATTGAGCGGCGAGGTCATGATAAAGGGGCGCTCGGGGTCCATTTTCAAGCAGTTGCTATCCAGCAGGCGCAGGGCCAGCGACTGCTCGGTCATGAGAGACCAGTTGTTGAACAGCTCATTGCCCCCGCACCACAACACGATGCTGGGGTGGTGTTTCAGTTTCCGGATGATCGAACGTGACTCCTGATCCAAAATGCGCAGATAGTCATCGTCGTCAGGGTAGCAATTACACGCCAGCGGGAATTCCTGCCAAAGCATGATGCCCAGTTCATCGCAGAGGTCGAAGAAATCGTTTTTCTGCACCGGAGCGCCGCCCCAACAGCGCAAGATGTTCATATTCGCGCCCCGCGCCAGCCCCAGCAGCTCTTCGTAAATAGACCGGTCCAACTTGCCAGGGAAAATGCTCGGGCTCACCCAGTTGGATCCTTTGGCAAACACCTTTCGTCCGTTGATCTCCAGGGTCATCGGCGCGGCGCTGCGCGTCATTGGATACCGGTCAGGCCATTCCCAGGCTCCCTCGTTCATCACTAATCGCACCCGCCGGAACCCCACCCGCCGTTCCTGCCAGTCCAGTACACTCCCGTCTTCCTCCAGCAAAGTCATCCGGCTGGTATACAACACGGGTGTGCCCTGGTCGTGCGGCCACCATAACTGCGGCTGTTCGAGCAGCGCGTGAAATTCCGTCTTCTCTGCTGCCGGCAGCATTTGTTCCACCACGCGCCGCCCAGAAGGGTCGATCAACTCCCAGCGCACCATACCGCGCAACAACCCTTCAACGCACACAACGTCATTGATCTCGGCGCGCCGCAAATCGGCGCTCAGACGATAATCCAGGCCCGTCTCAGCAATAATGCAGCTCGGACGCACCTCAATATAGGTATCTTGCCAGATACCTGACGGGATCAGGCGCGGGTGAAAGTCCCACTTGTAACTCACGGCGGGCTTGCAGGAATGGTCAGCCTGGCTGCGCAGCGCTTCTTCAGAGGCGTCTTCAGCCACCGCACGGGACTTGGGAGCCGGAAATACACGCACTTCCAATACATCGCCCGCCTCGGCGCGCCCGGTCAGCTCCAGGTCAAAGGGCGTGAACATGCCTTCTTGCGTGTGGATGATCTCACCTTTCAGCAGTACCTCAAAGTGATAATCTACGCCGCCGCACACAAAAAAAACGCGCTCGTCATCCTGCGCAGCGTGTTCTGGAACGTAGGCGCGGTACGTCCAATACACATCTTCCATCCACAAATAGTCTTTGTAATGGTCCGCATAGGTGTAGGGCGCGAAATCGTGGGCTTTGGCCCAATCCAACTGCACCGCGCCGGGAACCTCTGCCGGAATCCAGCTTTCCGGCGCGCCTTCACGCTGCGGGTGCATTCCTAGTTGCCAATCGAGTGAGAATTGCTTTCGGGGCATGTTTTCTCCTTGGGTGAAAAGTTCCTAGCTAGAATTATATACCCGGTCCGCGTGGGCTGGTCGATTGAGCGCAGCACCCCAAAAATATCACTTATTTAGCGAGAAGACCACCAAGCCATATCCGACGCTTCGCATTTCATTGACAAATCCCCGTCCCTCTGATATAACCACGTCCAATGAAACGCACCTTCGTCCGAAATCATCATCATACCTACCTCCCCCCAGCCTGACCGGAGGTCGGTTGCGTTTGCATATCTACGGATACCAAACAAGCCCCCGGTTACCGGGGGTTTTTCTTTTTACCCAGGAGAACTCATGACCCCATCCACCGAACAACCCACCCCCATCCGACTTTCCTTGCCATCCAAAGGCCGCCTGGCCGAGGATTGCCTGGATTTTCTGGCCGAAGCCGGGCTCAAGATCTACAAGCCCAACCCGCGCCAGTACGAAGCCACCATCCCCGTGCTGCCCGGCCTGACCGTGCTCTTCCAACGCCCCGCTGATATCGTGGTCAGTGTGCGTGACGGCAGCGTGGATTTTGGCATCACCGGCATCGATGTGATCGAAGAACGCAAAGGTGAAAACGGCCATCTGCTTATCCTCCACGATGACCTGGGCTTTGGCTCCTGCTCCTTGCGTTTGGCTGTGCCCGAAAGCTGGACCGATATCAACGATGTAGCCGGATTAGCCGCTTACGCCGCCAGCCTCAACCGGCCTTTGCGGGTGGCCACCAAATACCCTAACCTCACTGAATCGTTTCTCGGCCAATTCGGCATCCAGTCCACACTCATCTACGCCGAAGGTACCTTGGAAACCGCTCCCTCCATCGGCTACGCCGACATGATCTCCGATCTGGTCTCCTCTGGGCAAACCCTGCGCGACAACCGCCTCAAGCCCCTCGACGACGGCCTCATCCAGCCCTCCCAGGCCGCATTGATCGCCAACAAACAATCCCTGCAAAGCAAGCCCGGTTCGCTGCAAATGGCCCGCACCCTGTTGGAATACTTCGAGGCCCATCTTCGCGCCGAGGACAGCCTGCACATCTTTGCCAATATGCGCGGCCCTTCGCCCGAGGCCATTGCCGAGCGCCTGTTCGCCCAACCTACCATCGGCGGCCTGCAAGGCCCCACCGTCTCGCGCGTGGTGGTTCGCGACCAGGACCCCAACTGGTACGCCGTCAACATTATCGTCCGCCGCAGCCAGCTCTTCCAGGCCATCACCGAACTGCGCGAGATTGGCGGCAGCGGTGTGGTGGTCGTGCCGGTAAGCTATATCTTCGAAGAAGAACCCCCACGATATTCCGCGATGCTCAAAGCCTTGGCGGAATAGCTATCCTCGATAAGGAAGATTCCCATGCTCAAACAATATTCTGTTGCCGAAGCCCAACAATCCATCCTCAAACGAATCCCGCTGGATGATATGACCGTGCCGGCCGCCGTCCTGGAACGCATCGCCGCTCTGTTTGGCGAACCGCTCAGCCCTTACCAGGCCGTCGAGCGCATTCTGGCCGACGTGCGCCGCCAGGGTGACGCCGCCCTGCGTGAGTGGACCGTCAAGCTGGATGGAGCCGCTCCCAACTCCTTCCGCGTTCCACCCGAAGAGCTGCGTGCCGCCCTGGATTCACTTCCCTCCGCCCAGCGCCAGGCCTTCGAGCTGGCTGCCGAGCGAGTTCTGCGCTTCCACCAGGCCCAGCCCGTCACTTCATGGATGACTCAAGCCCTGGGCGGAACCCTGGGACAATACGTCCGCCCCATCCGCCGCATCGGCCTGTATGTCCCCGCCGGAACTGCCCCGCTGCCCTCCTCGGTGCTCATGTCGGTTTGCCCAGCCCAGGCCGCTGGCGTCAAAGAAATCGCCATTGCGGCCCCGCCCCAACGCGGATTGGGCAAGATTGCCCCCAGCATCCTGGCAGTCGCCGCTCTGCTGGGCATCGAAGAGGTGTACACGATGGGTGGAGCTCAGGCCATCGGGGCGCTGGCTTACGGCACGCAATCCGTCCAGGCGGTAGATAAAATCTTCGGTCCCGGAAACCTGTTCGTCACCCTGGCAAAAAAGCAGGTTTACGGCGTGGTCGGCATTGATGGACTGGCCGGCCCCACCGAGACGATGGTCATTGCCGACGACTCGGCCAACCCCTCTTGGGTGGCCGCCGACTTGCTGGCACAGGCCGAACACGACCTGCTGGCCTCGGCCATCTTACTGTGCCCATCCCAAACCATGATTCAAGCCGTGCAAGCCGAGGTAGCCCGCCAGTTCGCCGAGCGCTCTCGCCAAACCATCATCACCTCGGCCCTCACCGAACGCAGCGGCGCGGTGCTCACCCGCGACCTGGACGAAGCTCTGGAACTGGCCAACGCCTATGCCCCCGAGCACCTGTGCGTGGCCACGCGCGAACCTTTCCGCCTGGCCGAACGGGTCACCAGCGCGGGCGGCGTGTTCGTTGGCGAACACAGCTTTGAGGTCCTCGGCGATTATGTGGCCGGGCCAAGCCACGTAATGCCCACCGGAGGATCGGCCCGCTTCGCCTCTCCGCTCAACGTCCTCGATTTCGTCCACATCGTCAGCCTGGTGTCATTGGACCCCGCCACCGCCCAGCGCATCGCGCCCGCCGCCGCTGAACTGGCCCTGCTGGAAGGCCTGGATGCACACGCAAACTCCGCTCAGGTGCGCTTATGAAAACCGCCGCACGCTTCGCCGATTTTCCACCTTACACGCCCATCGAGCCCTTTGAGGTTCTGTCGGCCCGACTGGGCATTCCCGCCGACCAGATTGTCAAGCTGGACGCCAACGAAAATCCGTACGGGCCTTCCCCGCGCGCCCGCAAAGCCCTGGCCGAGTTGCAATGGCCCCATATTTACCCCGACCCCGAGAACCGCTCGCTGCGCGAGGCGCTGGCTCGCTTCACCGGCGTGCCGACCGAAAACCTCCTGCCTGGCGCGGGAGCGGATGAGCTGATCGACCTGCTCTTGCGCGTTCTGCTCGAACCCGGCGACTGCGTGCTCAACTTGCCCCCCACCTTTGGCATGTATCCTTTCGACACGCGCCTCAACGCCGGACAGGTAATCGAAGTTCCCCGCCGCGCCGATTTTTCTCTGGATTTGCCCGCCATCCAGGCTGCCGCGGCCGAGCGCCAACCCAAAGTCGTTTTCGTCACCGCGCCGAACAACCCCGATGGGCGCTTGCCTACTACCGCTGAGATCGAAGCACTGCTCGATCTGCCCACCCTGCTGGTCATCGACGAAGCCTATATCGAGTTCACCGCCGAGGGCGGCCAGCTCGGCGAGCGCCTCAGCCGCATCACCCAGGTCCCCCAGCGTGAGAACCTGGTGGTTTTACGCACCTTCAGCAAGTGGGCTGGGCTGGCCGGACTGCGCGTGGGCTACGGCGCATTCCCAACCTGGCTGATGCCCGTGTTGTGGAAGGCCAAACAACCCTATAATGTCAATGTAGCCGCCACCGAAGCAGCTCTGGCTTCCCTGGCCGATCTGGATTATCTGGCTACGAACGTGGCTTGCGTGCGTGCCGAGCGCCAGCGCCTGCTGGAGCTGCTCGCCAGCGTGCCCTATCTGCGTCCATACCCTTCGCAGACCAACTTTATCCTCTGCCAGGTGCTGGACCGTTCCGCTCGAGAACTCAAGGAAACCCTGGCCTCCCAGGGGGTTCTGGTGCGCTTCTACGACACGCCCCTGCTGCGAGATTTCATTCGCATCTCGATAGGCCGCCCCGAAGACACCGCTGTTCTGATGTCAGCTTTAAAGGGCGAACCTCGCCCGGCCCCTGTCCCCCGATCACGCCGCGCCCAGGTTGCCCGTGCCACCGCCGAAACTAACGTCAGCGCGTCCCTCAACCTGGATGGTTCCGGCAAGCACAGCATCGCCACGGGCATCGGTTTTCTGGACCACATGCTGGCCCAAATCGCGGTGCATGGCTTGTTCGACCTGGAAGTGACCGCCCAAGGCGACCTGCACATCGACCCGCACCACACCGTGGAAGACGTGGGCCTGACGTTAGGCGCGGCTTTTGCCAAGGCTCTGGGCGACAAAGCTGGCCTGGTGCGCATGGCCTCCGCTGACGCGCCTATGGATGAAAGCCTGGCCCAGGTCTCGTTGGACTTCTCTGGCCGGCCTTACGCAGTGGTACAGGTGGACTGGAACGGCCCCGCGGTGGGCGGCTTGCCCGTCTCGCTGTTTGCCCACTTCTTAGAAAGCTTCGCCCAACAGGCCCGCCTGACCCTGCACGCCCGCGTGCAATACGGTCGCGACGATCATCATCAAGTGGAAGCGCTCTTCAAAGCCCTGGCCCGAGCCCTCGCTGCCGCCACGCGCATCGATCCCCGCCGAGCCGGGCAAATCCCATCCAGCAAAGGTACGCTCTAGCGCAAGGAGCCTGCATGAAACACGACGCCATACTCATTGATGCCGGAACCGGCAACTTGCACTCCGTGCGCAACGCCTTGGAGCGCCTGGGGTACAACATCCTCGTCACCGCCGACCCCGCCGACTTGGGCCAGCCGGGTCGGGTGCTGCTGCCAGGCGTGGGCGCTTTCGCGGCTTTCATGGACGGTCTGCGTAGCCGCGGCCTGGATATCGCCGTGCGCGAGGTCATTCGTCGCGGCGACCCGCTCCTGGGAATTTGCGTGGGCATGCAAGCCTTGTTCGAGGTGGGCGAAGAACTGGGCGAAACCCCAGGCCTGGGCCTGCTGCCAGGGCGCGTGCTGCGCTTCCCGGCGCTGCCCGGTTTAAAAATCCCCCATACCGGCTGGAACCAACTTTGGTTCGAGCAGCCCTCGCCGCTGTTTGCCGGGCTGGAATCAGGGACTTATGCATACTTCAACCACTCATTCTACTGCGCCGCTCAACCCAACCATACCCTGGCTCACACCGATTACGGCATAGATTATGCCTCCGCCGTGCGCTGTTCCAACCTCTGGGGAGTGCAATTCCACCCCGAGAAGAGCCAGCGCGTGGGGCAAATTCTCCTGGAGAACTTTTTCAAGCTATGAACGCGTCCCTCTCCTTTACCGTCTTTCCCGCCATTGACCTGCGCGGCGGGCAGGTGGTCCGCTTACAAGAAGGCGACCCCGCCCGCCAGACTGCCTATGACAGCGACCCGGCTGTGGCTGCCCGGCGCTGGCTTTCCGCGGGGGCCGGCTGGCTGCACGTGGTCAACCTGGACGGAGCCTTTGACCAGCCTGACTCGGCCAACACCAACGCTTTGCGGGTCATCCTGGCCGAAGCCGCCCAATTTGGCGCGCGGGTGCAGTTTGGCGGCGGGCTGCGCAGCCTGAAAGCCCTGGAGGACGCCTTTGCCCTGGGCGTTTCTCGCGCCGTCCTGGGCACCGTGGTGGTGGAAGACCCCGAACTGGCTTTTGAGGCGCTGCGTCGCTGGGGTCCCGAACGCATTGCCGCCGGGCTGGACGCCCGCGAAGGACTCGTCCGGGTGCGGGGATGGCAGCAGTCCACCCCCATCCTGGCCCTACAATTGGCCCAGGACCTTCGAGCAGCGGGGCTGCGTTGGCTCATCTTCACCGACATCGCCCGCGACGGCCTGCAAACCGGGATCAACCTGGCCGCCACCCGCGAGTTGGCCCAGCGCAGCGGCCTGAATGTGATCGCCTCGGGTGGGGTACGCTCCGCCGAGGACGTTCAGGCTGCCCGTGAAGCCAACCTGGCCGGAATCATCATTGGCCGCGCTCTGTATGAGGGCACGGTCAAGCTGGAAGAAGTTCTTTGAAAGCGAGTCGCGCATGTTAGCCAAACGCATCATCCCCTGCATGGACATTGCCAACGGACGTATCGTCAAAGGCGTTCATTTCGTCAACCTGCGTGACGCTGGCGACCCGGTGGAGCAAGCGAAAATATACGATGCCGCCGGAGCCGACGAGTTGACCTTTCTGGATATTTCCGCTACCCCCGAAGCCCGCGCCACAGTGGCAGAAACCGTTCGGCGCGTCGCTGACTGCGTTTTTTTGCCCCTCACTGTCGGCGGCGGCATTCGCACGGTCGAAGACATGCGTCGCCTGCTGCTGGCCGGGGCCGACAAAGTCAGCGTAAATTCAGCCGCGGTGCACAACCCCGAACTGCTCACCGAGGGCGCCGAACGCTTTGGGGCGCAGTGCATTCTATTGGCCATTGACGCCCGCCTGATTCCGGGCAGCGAGACCAACCCGCGTTGGGAGGTGGTCATCAACGGCGGTCGCACACCCACCAGCCTGGACGCGATCGAATGGGCAATGCGCGGCGTGGAACTGGGCGCGGGCGAGCTGCTGCTCACCAGCATGGACGCCGATGGCACCCTGGCCGGGTTCGACATTCCTCTCACGCGCGCGGTAGCTCAGGCCGTCAACGTGCCGGTCATCGCTTCGGGCGGGGCGGGCAACATGGATCACTTTACCGAGGTACTCACCGAAGGTTGCGCCGACGCCGCCCTGGCCGCTTCTCTCTTCCATGATGGCAAACTGTCCATCCCCGACCTCAAAGGCTATCTGGCCGCGCAAAATGTGCCCGTAAGGAAGGTATAAGATGACCTGTCAGGAACCCCACTTCGATTCCAACGGATTGCTCCCGGCCATCGTTCAAGATGCCGATACCGGTCAGGTGCTCACCCTGGCGTATATGAACCGTCTGGCTTACGATCTGACCCTATCCAGCGGGCAAACTCATTTCTGGTCGCGCAGCCGCAACGAACTGTGGCATAAAGGCGCCACCTCGGGAAACGTTCAAATCGTAATCGACCTTCAACTGGACTGCGACTGCGACGCCCTGCTCGTGCGGGTGCGCCCTGCCGGCCCGGCTTGCCACACCGGCCAGGACACCTGCTTTCATAATCCTGTCTCTCTGGAGAATTCTCATGCAAATTCGTGACCTGTATCAAATCATCTGTGACCGCCGCGACCACCCGACCGAAAAAAGCTACACCGCCAGTTTGTTTTCAAAAGGCGAGGATGAAATTCTCAAGAAGGTGGGCGAAGAAGCCGTCGAGGTCATTCTGGCGGGCAAAGCCCAAAGCGACGAACGTCTGATCGAAGAGGTAGCCGATCTGACCTATCACACCCTGGTGCTGTTAGCGTCGCGCGGCATCGACCCAGCCGCTGTCGCTGCCGAACTGGAGCGCCGCCACAAATAGCACAGAAGCAACTGCCCGGCCCTGGCGGGAGTTGCAATAAAACAAAATCGGCGCGCACGCGCCGATTTTGTTTTTCACTCTTAAAAAGTACCCCGCCATGCCGTGTGCGACGAAGTTTTGAACCTGCTTTCGCAGGCGGGAACCTACCTGTACGCTCCGCCTTGGCCGAAGCCTATCGCGTCACGTCCTAAGAGATGGGCTCCCTTGTAACTGGTGTTGGCTCAAAACCGGTTATGCCGCATCACGAACACAGCAGGGCACGAATAAAGATACCACAAAAATTCAAGATTGTGAAGTCGACCCAAAATAGGCTACTCGGTCACAATTTCACCGCGCAGCGCCGCCAACTGGTTTTCCAACTCTGAGCGTTTATCTTTGGCGGCCTGGCGCACTTCTCGTTCCAACTGTTCAACGTAGCCCGTGATATCCGTGCGGATTTGTTTTCCCGATGAAGGGGTCAGCAGCAAAGTCGCCACGCCCCCCACAACCGCGCCCGCCAACAACCCACCCAAAAAATTCAAAATTCGTCCCATAGTCACTACCTCACTTTCTATTTGAAGGAAAGTTCGGGATCGGTCGCTTTTCCATAACCCGAACGGACGTTATTTTGCCAACCCCAACCGCCGGAACAGCAGTGGGGCCCAGGCGGATACCCATAATCCAACTAAAGTATAGCGCACAAATCGCAGAAAATAGCTGATGAAATCCGCCTCTCGCGGAAATATCTGGCCTAACCCGAACCACAACACCATCACGCCCACCAAGCCGACCAGGTAGCGCAAAACCTTTTGTTTAAGGCTGCCCGCCGGTTCATATCCACCCTTGGCTCGGAACAACCAGGCCGCGCCCCCCAACATCCCCATCCAGGTACCCGCCAGCGTGTACGCTGTGTCCATGTGCAGCGGGTCGATGCCCTCGCCGCTGCTCTGAATGGCCTGCTGTTCCCAGGCAGCCGGAAGCTCCCATCGATTCAAGGAAAGCCGCACCCCGTTGATTAGGACAAGAAAGACCAGCGAGCTGAGCAGAACAGCCCACAACAATCGCTTGAGCGATTGCCGGTTCACCCACCCCTCCAGGCGCTTTTCCAGGCGCACATACAACATCAGCACCATCCCGCCCACGGCCCACCCCACCACCACATCACTGGTGAAGTGCATGCCCAGGTAGATGCGCGACAAGCCAATGGACAAAATGATCACCACCGCGCCAATGATCGCCCAGGCTCGCTTAATGGTTGCGCCGGCCACACCCCACACAGATGCCGCAATCTGAGCATGATTGGATGGCAGCCCAAAGGCTTTCTCTACGCTCCAGGCGTTCACCCTCCCATCCACCCAATAAGGCCGGGGACTGTGCAGAGACAGCTTGAGCGCCATATTCACCGCGTTACTTGCCAGCAGCATGACCCCCACATTGAGCCCGATGCGCACACTCACACACCAGTATAAGGCCGGAATGATCAGCAGAAAGAAATCTTCCGTCCCCAGAAACGAAATGGCCTTCATCGGCCCAATCAACCCCTCTCCAAACTGCTGATACAACAGGGTCAGGAGGATTTCAAACTCATGTAGCAATTCCAACATCTTTACCTCGCTCGATTTTGGCCGCGGCCCCAGGTCATTTTCGGAATCTCATATACGAATCGTTGACGATATTGCTGGTTTTATTGTACACTCAGTCCATGCAAAAGAGAGAAAATCGCTGGTGGGACCTGCCAATCATCCTGTTTTTCTTCGTAGCCCTCATGGCTGCCGCCGCCCGCTTGCAAACCACCAACTGGACCGCGCACCTGGTGCTGACTCAATTAGCCGCCATTTCGGGAGGCGTGTTGGGCATTTCCCTGGGTTACAGCCTGTTCAAACCGTGGGCAAGCTTTCTCTACGCCCTGTTCTTCTCCATCGTCACCCCGGTGTGGATCCTGGGCTCCTTGTTCAACGGAGAATGGCTCTACCGTCTGGAACGAATGAGCATTCGCTTGAGCGCCTCGCTCGGTCAATTGATCGCCAACCAACCGGTCACCGATCCGGTGCTGTTCGTATCCGAGATGATTCTGCTGTTCTGGTTCGTGGGCCTACTGGGAGGTTATCATCTTGCCCGCAATGGACGTCCTTGGGGAGCCCTCCTGGTCACCAGCCTCCTGGTCCTGTCCGTTGATTACTCTTTCGACATGTTTGGGGTCGAAGATTCCGGCAGCCTTTTCACTTTGGTTTTCTTCCTGCTGCTGCTGCTGATCTTCGCCCGCCTGAACTACCTCCGCTCTCATCGGACCTGGCACCGCACCGGGCACATGATTGAAACGGAAGTTGGCCTGGATATCAGCCGCAGCGCCGCCGTCACCGCCCTCGTCCTGCTGCTGCTGGCCTGGTTCTCGCCTCGTGTGGTCAAAGCCTTCACGCCCGGCACGCCCGAGCAGGTTAAGTTATCTGAAGAATTCCGCGCCTGGCGGCAGCGCATCTCCAACGCCGTCTCCTCTTTGGAAAGCCAGGCTCCCATCACCGTGGAAACCTTTGAAAGCACTCTGGGCCTGGGGCGCGGAACCAACTTGAGCGACGAAGAAATCCTCACCGTAAAATTGAATGCTCAACCCAGTTCTTATTACCGCATGTACTGGACCGGCCGCACTTACGACACCTTTAACGATAATCAGTGGACCGCGGAAGACGAAACCAGCTTGAAGATGGGCCCCGAAGAACCCGAACTCGATTACACCTGGGTGGGACGCCCCGAACTGGAATTCATCTTCACCAACCGCATTCCTTATCTGGGCTCGGTGTATTATGTCAACGCGCCCATCATCATCAGCCGTGCCGTCCAGGCTTCCCAGCGAGTCACGCCTGCCGATGGTCCCGACATCACCGCGATCAACATCGAGCCTCCCCTGGTGGCGGGGGAAAGCTACAGCATGAGGGCCGCCATCGCCGTCCCCAGCATCCGTGTCATGCAATTGTCCAGCATCGAGCCCTATCCCGATTGGGTTACCGAACGCTATTTACAACTTCCTGCCGACTTCCCCCAGAGCATCCGTGATCTGGCGGAATCTTTGACCTCCGGCAAACCCACCGCCTACGATAAAACGATCGCCATCACCAAATATCTGCGCGAGAATATCGTTTATACGACCACGGTTCCAGAGCCGCCAGCCGAACGAGACCTGGTAGAATGGTTCCTCTTCGACTTGAAGCGTGGTTTCTGCAATTATTACGCCAGCGCCCAAGTGCTCATGCTGCGCTCGGTGGGCGTGCCCGCGCGCCTTTCGGTGGGATATGCCCAGGGAGACTTCGACCCTGACACCAAACAATATTCCGTCCTGGCCAAGGATTATCACGCCTGGCCCGAAGTGTACTTCCCCGAACTCGGCTGGGTTGCTTTTGAGCCCACAGTTTCGCAGCCGGCCTCCAACTTCCCTACCGGCGAAAACGTGCCCCTCAACTTAGAGCCCTCCACGCTGCCGACACCGTTCATTCCGGCTCCGCTCGAAGGCCTGGAAAATATCGAACGTGGCGATGAAGCAGAGATTCAGGCAATGCTCGAAAGACTGCGCCGCCAGGCGCTCATTCGTCAGGTGGCAACCTATTCAGGTGGCGTCTTGTTGGTAGGACTGTTAGGCTTTGCCGTCTACCGCTTCAAGAAGGTCACCCTCAAAGAAACACCGCTCCCCACCTGGATCGAACGCCGGTTGGAAGTGCGCGGAGTCAAACCGCCCGCATGGCTGCACAACTGGTCGGTCCGTTTGCAACGCACGCCCATCGAAGCGTTGTTTGGCATTGTCCAGGAATTACTGCGCGTGTGGGGCCAGCCCGCCTCCTCAGGAATGACCGCCGCCGAACAGGTCGACTCGCTGGTGAAGATCGTTCCCAAGTTGACGCAAGATGCCAGCGCGCTGCTCGGCGAATACCACCGCTCAATTTACAGTCCTTACCCCGCCAATTTGGACAAAGCCCGCCGCGCTGTCTCCAACCTGCGAATGAACGGGTACACCATCTGGGCCCAACATCTTATCGGTTACAAAGACTAAAACAGAGGCTTAAGTGGCAAGTACCCTCAACACCTCCTCGCTGGTTTCGGTCGATCAGCAGTTGATTGGCATTTCTAACATTTTCAAGGAAATTCACGCCTACCTCGACCAATACCGCCCCGCTTTCATCCCCCAAAATGTCTACCAGGCCGTTGGAGAAATGTCCCGCGAGCTGCCCAACCTGCAAAAGCAGATTCAGGCCCTGGAAGCCGAATGGCGCAGTCTGCGAGCTCTGGCGCAAATTGGCCAGGTCATCAACTCTTCTCTGGAACTAAAAAACCTGCTTCAAATTGTCATGGACAATATCGTCCAGATCACAGGGGCCGAGCGGGGCTTTCTCATGTTGCGCAGCGAAAGCGGCGAATACTTTGTTCAGATCGCCCGCAACTGGGAGCAAGAGACCATCGATCCCAAAGAATTCGCCCTCAGCCGCACCATCATCAATCGGGTAGTCACGGAACGCCAGGCAGTTTTGACCACCAATGCCCAGGATGATCCCCGCTTTGAGGGCCAACAGAGCATCATCGCGCACAACCTGCGCTCCATTTTGTGCGTGCCGCTGCTCCTCAAAGAGGAGCTGATCGGCGTCATTTACGCCGACAACCGCATCCGGAGCGGGTTGTTCACCCGCCGCCACCTCGAGCTGCTGACAGGCTTTGCCAACCAGGCTGCCGTAGCCATTGAAAACGCCCGCTTGTTCTCATCGGTGCGGAAAACCCTGGCTGAAGTCACGGAGCTAAAAAACCTGATGGACAACGTTTTCACCTCCATTCCCAGCGGCGTGATTACGACCGACGTCGGCTCCCGCATCCTGCTGGGTAACCGGGCCGCGCGGGAAATCTTGGGGCATGCCGAAACGGAGTTGGCTGGGTTGGCCCTGCCAGACCTGTTCCCGGCGGCACAGGGCATGCTCCATGCGCAAGTCAACCGGGTTCTCATGGCCGATGAAACCGTTACCGGCTTAGAAGTGAAGCCTGTTCTACCCGACCGCGGCCCCGTTGACCTGCGCATAAGCCTCTCGCCGCTCAAGAACAGCCAGCAAGCCACCCAGGGCGTTGCCATTGTGCTGGAAGACCTGACCGAGAAAAAGAAGTTGGAAGCCCAATACCGCCTGTTTGAACGCATGGTCTCCCCAGCGGTCATCCATCAACTGGACCTGAACAGCATTCAACCCGGCGGACAGCGCCGGGAAATTACCACCTTGTTTGCCGATATCCGCGGCTTCACCAGCTTCAGCGAAACGGTGACGCCGGAAGAGCTGGTAACCAATCTCAACCGCTACCTCGGCGCAGCCGCCGACGCGGTCCTTGCCGAATCGGGCACCATCGACAAGTTCCTTGGTGACGCCCTGATGGCCTGGTTCAACGCCCCCATCACCCAACCCGACCATGTTCTCCGTGCGGTGCGGGCCGCGCTCGCCATCCGCCAATCCATCGCGGCGCTCAACGTCACCCAACCGGTGAACCAACGTCTTTCGTTTGGAGTCGGCATTCACGTAGGCGACGCCATTTTGGGACTGGTGGGCACCGAGCAGCGCCTCGATTACACCGCTATCGGCGACAGCGTCAACACGGCCAAACGCATCCAGGAGAACGCCGGACCAGGTGAAATCCTCCTCAGCCAAACAGCCTACGAACGCGTTGCCGACCATGTAGTGATCCACCCACGCGAGGCCATCCTGGCCCACGGCAAACGCGAACCCGTCCAGGTGGTCGAGGTCCTCAAATTAAGTTAGCGCGGGTTCCTTACCCGCGTCTCTCACCGGCAGTCTGTAGCGCGGGTTTCTTACCCGCGGCTCTCACTGGCAGTCTGTAGCGCGGGTTTCTTACCCACGGCTCTCACTGGCAGTCTGTAGCGCGGGTTTCTTACCCGCGTCTCTCACCGGCATCACCGGCACGGAAAGATTGCTCACCTCACATCAAATTTCGCCAAAAAGGCTGTAGCGCGGGTTTCTTACCCGCGTCTCTCACCGCATCACCCCCGAGGAAAAATTACTCACCTCACACCAACTTTCACCGGCAGTCTGTAGCGCGGGTTTCTTACCCGCGTCTCACAAGGTACCCAGACACCCACAATCCTAAATATTAAGTTATAGTAATCGTACTATGGCAGATTTCCGACGTTATTACATTCCCAACGCTCTAGTCTTCATCACCGCAGTCACCGAAAAACGCCGTCGATTATTAACCGGCGAAACCGTTGAATTATTTTGGAAAATATCTCGCAATACGCAAGCAATCATTCCGTTTAAGCTGCTTGCTTATTGTGTTTTGCCCGACCATTTTCATTGGATCATGCGGATGCCGGAATCAACGCCCATATTTTCAATCGTGATTCACAGTGTAAAAAGAAACTTCACCCTGGAATACAAGAAGAAAAACAATATTGCTGTCCCCATGAAGCTATGGCAACCACGGTTCTATGATCATGTCATCCGCGACCAGCAGGACCTTGAAAACCACTTCCATTACATTCATTTTAATCCGGTAAAGCACGGTTATGTCGATTATCCAGAACAGTGGGATGCCAGTTCGTTTCGTTTTTGGGTACAGAATGGGCTTTACCCAGAAAATTGGCGACTTGAGAATGAACCGTTAACAAGACATGGGTTTGGAGAATAAGGTCACGAAGCGCAATCCCCCTCGTAATGCAGAAGAAAAGAAGCCGGGTAAGAAACCCGGCCTACAGTAGCTTGGTAGCGCGGGTTTCTTACCCGCGTCTCTCCCTGGGATCAACGATCTGTGATGGGGCAGTGCATGCACTGCCCCTTACATTTGTGCCTTACGGCACCACAAAATCGATGAACACTGGATCGCCAAAAGCCTGCCCGTCAGGATTATGCGCCTGCCACGCGCTGCGATACGTTCCCGGCTCGGCTGGAGCTTGAAAAACAATGCGCAAGACCAAACGGGTGCCGCTGCGCGCCGGGAACAGCATCTGCTCTTCCTCCGCGCCCAAGCTGTCGCCGCTAATCAAACGCAAGCGATACGTTTCGTCCCAATTGCAGCCGCCACTGTTTTCCACTTCCCAGCGCTTGTCCATGGTCGAGTTGGCTTCCACCTCCGAGCCGTCCGGAATGGTCACGTCGGAAATAAAGCTCAAATTGTCCTGACAGGCCAGGGTGGGCTGCTCCTTGGGCTCCGCTGGCGTCCCAACAGGCGTCGGGGTGGCCGTAGGCGGGGGCGGCGGCACAAACAGCGCCTGTGTGGCTTCGGGCGTGCGCGAGGCAGGCTGGCAGGCTGCTGCTACCCACAGCAGCCCGCCCAACACAAACGCAATCCATTTCCGGCGATTGCCCAAATCTGCCCCTTTTCCTTCCAGATTCACGGGGTCGCGTCTACTCCCCGTCGTCGTCGTCGCTTTCCGGCGCAATGGCCAACGGAATCTCGCCGCCCACCGCGCGTTGGCGCACCGCCAGTTCAATTTCCGCAGTAATTTCAGCATTCTGGCGCAAGAACTCTTTGGCGTTCTCGCGACCCTGTCCCAGGCGAATGTCGCCATAAGAGAAGAACGCCCCGCGTTTGGTGACAATATCCAGCGAGGTCGCCAGGTCGATCACATCGCCAACCTTAGAGATACCCTCGTTGTACATGATGTCAAACTCAGCCACACGGAACGGAGCCGCCACCTTGTTCTTCACCACCTTCACGCGCACACGGTTGCCAATCACTTCCTGTCCTACCTTGATGGATTGGATTCGGCGGGCATCCAGGCGCACCGATGCGTAGAACTTCAACGCCAACCCGCCGGGGGTGGTTTCGGGATTACCAAACATCACGCCAATCTTCTGGCGCAGTTGGTTCGTAAAGACAACCGATGTCTTGGTCTGATTGATGGCTCCCGAAAGCTTGCGCAGCGCCTGGCTCATCAAGCGCGCCTGCATACCCATGCTGGCATCGCCCATATCACCTTCGATTTCTGCTCGCGGAACCAGCGCAGCCACCGAGTCGATCACCACGATGTCAATAGCGCCGGAGCGCACCAGCGTTTCGGCGATCTCCAGGGCCTGTTCACCCGTGTCCGGCTGTGAGATCAGCAGGTCGTTGATATTCACGCCGCAGCGCGTAGCATAGGAGGGGTCCAGGGCGTGTTCCATGTCGATATACGCCGCCAGCCCGCCCATATTTTGCGCTTCAGCCACAATGTGTTGGCAAATGGTCGTCTTGCCCGAAGATTCTGGTCCGAAGATTTCAGTGATGCGCCCGCGAGGAATGCCGCCAATGCCTAGGGCAATATCCAGGGACAACGACCCCGTTGGGATCGATTCCACCACCATGTGCTGTGCTTCGCCTAATCGCATGATCGCGCCTTCACCGTAACGCTTGGTAATATCACCAAGCGCTTTATCGAGCACGGCTCGTTTTGCATCATCCATCGGGCCTCCCGATGGGGTTTGGATCGGGGGTTGGGATTTTCGCGCCATTTTTCACTCCTCAGTTATTGTGTACAAATTATATCCCAGGTGCCGTAGCGACTCATCAAAGTTGGTGAAGATTCCAGTTTTTAAACGGGCCTTTTCACCCTTGGTGTGAGTAGTTACCTATTTATTATAGTACATATGTTCAATCGGTCAAGGGCCAATCAGCGCTGAGTTCAAATACCCAATTTCTCTTTCAATGCCGCATCCGCCGGTTCCACCAAGATGCTTCCATCAGGAAAGAGGATGGTCGGCACGCTACGATAGCCCCGATTGATTTCCTCCACTTTCTTTCCCGCGTCCTTGTCCTGATCAATATCAATCCACTGGTAAAGAATGTGGTTTTCATCCAGAATGCGCCTGGCGCGCCGCGATGCGCCACACCAGGATGTTCCGTAAACAATGATTTCGCTGTCCGTCATATCCCTCTCCTGATCCTTGGTTCCAATCTTCAACGGGTCAATCGCTCCAATGTCGCGATCAAACCCTCCGCTTCCGCCAGCAAATCGATCCCTTCTGGCAGGCGAAATTCCTCGTCAACCCGCAACAATAGATATTCCACAGCCTGGCGGCTTTCTTCGGACAAGTCAGGCTCGTCCCGCAGTCCGGCCAACAAGTCGTAGGCATTGGCTCGCAAGGTGGTCTCGCCCCTCGCGCGGCGGTACTCCCGGATGGCAGCCCCGGTGGCTCGCCGCGCGCAAACTCGCGCCCGACCCTCAAAGCCATCCCGCCGTGCGCTTTCTGCCCGAGCCAGTTCCTGCGCGATCTCTACCTTGACGCTCTCTGAAAACATAAGTCCATTTTACCTGATCTTTGATCCAGCACAAAAGAGTTCTGGTCCAAGTAGACATGATCTAGGTAGAACCCGAGCGCAAATAGAATCCACGGTACTGCTCAGCCCTTTGGGGAAAAACTCTAAACGCTGGGTAATACAACCTTTGCCCGCTTCCGATTTGACTTTTGTTCTGATCCTGGATATCCTATTGTGTAGACGAAGGAGATTTCATTTGCCCAATTCCTCCCTCACTCCAGGTTGGATCGCCTTACTCGGCTCTGGTGAAACCGCCGCGGCAGGCGGCCAATGGTTCGAGCAAATCGCCGCAGCCCTGCCCAGACCCGTAAAAGTAGCGATTCTGGAAACCCCAGCCGGGTTTGAGCTCAACGTCCGGCGTGTCGCTGAACGCGTCGCTGAATTCCTCAAAATACGTCTGCAAAATTTTAATCCTCTCATCCAGAATCTACCCTTGCGCCGCCGGGTCGGAGAATTCTCTACCGATGACCCGATCCTTTGCCAGCCCCTCTTGGACTCAAACTTGATCTATCTTGGCGCAGGAAGCCCCACCTACACCGCGCGCCATCTGGCCGGCAGCCTGGCCTGGAATATGATCCAGGCCCGCCACCGTCTGGGAGCCGCCGTGGGTCTGGCCAGCGCCGCGGCCATCGCCGCCGGAACGCATACGCTGCCCGTCTATGAAATCTTCAAAGCCGGGATGGACCCGCACTGGCAGCCTGGCCTGAATCTGCTGGGGGCGTTCGGATTGAATCTGGTGGTTGTCTCACACTGGAACAACAACGACGGCGGCGCGGAACTGGACACCAGCCGCTGCTTTGTCGGCCAGGAGCGCTTCGCCCAACTCGCCGCCGAACTGCCCGCCCAATCCGTCATCCTCGGCCTGGACGAACACACCGGTTTAATTCTTGACCTTCCCCAGGCGGAGTGCCGGGTGGTGGGGCGTGATGCAATTCACATCCTGCGCCACGGGCAGGAAACGCTTTTCCGCAATGGCGAAACTTTCCCCATCGATCTCTTGGGTGATTACCACCCTTTGGATGATCTTGCCATCGGACTCTCTCACGGAGCCTGGCAGCAAGCCCTTGCCTTCGCCGGTCAACCGGTGGCGCAGCCAGAGATCGATCCTCGCGTGCAAGAATTACTCTCCCAGCGGCAAGCTGCACGAGAGGCCCGGCAGTGGGCAGAGGCCGACCGCCTTCGCGCCGAAATTGCCGCCCTGGGCTGGCAGGTCAAAGACACGCCCAACGGCCCGGAACTGGCAGCCGGATAGGCTTTCAGGGAAAACAAAACCTCCCAACAAAGTGGTTCTGTTAAATGAAACAGCCCGGGGGAAAATCCTAACCGGGCTGAGACGAACCATTTAATGTTAAGGGCGAATTACCAGCCCTGGTTCTTGACGAAATTGGTGATGACCGGAATTTCGAAGGTCTCACCCTTATTGGCTTTGACACCCAGGTAAATGTTGATAATGATCGTGATGACGCTGGTCACGCAACCGATGACAACAAAGCTCAAGGCTACGTTGATCACCCATTCGATCACACCCAAAATCAAGGCCTGCATGTTGTGGGCCTTTAAGAAGGGGCGGTCTTTCTTATCGGGCATGAGCAAAATCACGATGGGGATTAAGGGAGTGAAGATATAGGCTAACAATGCCCATAACTTATCATCACTGGTAATCTCCGGCTGAAATGACGGTTGTTCCATGTTTTACCTCCAGGGGTCATCAAATTGGGGACTATAGCATTCATTGTACAAGATTTTCGTTTTTGCGCAACCATATTGGAGGAAGTATTTTGGGTGATCTTCACGATATTTTAAGGTATCCAGGCGGCGGCGTCACCCAAACGCCCGAAAATAAAACATCGAACCCCGCAAGGGCTTGAGAATTGTAAAATATCCGCAACTTTCTGGCCTAATCAGCGTATACTAAAATGATAGCGAACGAAGCGCGCCAAAATTGTTTGGGTGATCCCATAAGGATAGCGAGACCGCGCCCATTCCGCAAGAGCCATAAAGGTTCGCTTGATTCATTTTTCAGGAGCTTGATATGACCGAAGAACCCGTCATCACTGAAACAAGACACCAGGGCCGCAAGCGAAGCGGCGGTATCGTTTGGGGATTGATCCTCATCACCCTCGGCACGTTGTTTCTCCTCCAGCAGTTAACCAGTTTCAACTTCGAGAACTGGTGGGCGCTGTTTATTCTCATTCCCGCCATCGGCTCCTTCTCCGGAGCCTACGCCGCCTACCGGCACTCCAATCGTTTCAGTGAAGGCGTGCGCAGCGGAATCGCCTCTGGCCTCATCATCCTGGCGGTAGCCTTCATGTTCCTCCTCGACCTGGATTGGGGAAAATGGTGGCCGGTCATGCTCATCATGGGTGCATTCTCCTTCTTCCTCAACGGCTTCACCCTGCCCGGCTCCAAGGAAAGCGCTCTGCCGCTCTCCATGCGCCTCTACCGCCCTTGGACCGGCTGGATCGGTTTCGCGGGCATGGCGCTGGGAGCTGGCTTTCTGGCGAGCAACCTGGGCATCTTTGATCCTGCCTCGCTGGTTCAGCGCTGGTGGGCCGTGCCCATCCTCATCCCCGTCCTGGGTGGTTTGATCACCGCCGCGCGCCTGATCGCCTCGGGCAGCGGCTTTGGCTGGGCCACCACCAGCAACCTCATCACCACGGCCATTGTCGCCGCCGTGGGTCTGGTCGCCCTCACCAACCTGGATTGGAACCTGCTCACCCCCATCGGCATCATCGCCGCCGGCGTAATCGTGCTGCTGGGCGTATTCCGCAAGTAACCGCAACGACAGCCAGGATATCCTTGCCCACGGATTGCCCCAGAAAAGTGCATTGTTCCGATACACTTTTCTGGGGATTTTTCATGTTATAATCTGACAAATGAAGCCCTATTTACTCACCCGCCGCGACTTCCTCTCCCTGGCTGGCCTGGGATTAACCGGTCTGGCCATGCGCCCGGCAGCCAACTTGTGGCAAGACCTCAACGGGGCCGAGGTGGCTCGCATCGCGACGACTTCCGTCAGCGTTTATAACAAGCCTGACGACGAAAGCACCATCCTCTACCAACGCACCCGCGATGAGCTGGTCAATGTTTACTACGAATTGACCTCTGAGTATGGTCCCGGCTACAATCCCATTTGGTATCGTGTCTGGCGCGGCTACATCCACAGCGCGCACCTGCAAAAAGTCAAGGTTCGCCTCAATCCAGTGGTCGAAACCTTCCCGGAATTCGGCCAACTGGCTGAGGTTACCGTGCCCTTCACGCCCACCATGCGCCTCAATTCGCTGCGTAAAACCTGGGAGCCCCTCTACCGGCTGTACTACCAGTCACACCACTGGATTCGAGGGGTGGACGAAGGCCCCGATGGCGAGCCCTGGTACCGCATTCACGATGAACTTCTGGAGATCACCTACCACGCCCGCGCCGAGCACTTCCGCCTGGTGCAGCCCGAAGAATTTGACCCCATCTCGCCCGATGTGCCCCCCCAAGACAAATGGATCGAGGTCTCCATTGCCCGTCAGGAATTGAAGGCCTATGAAGGCGACAAAGTGGTTCTGCAAACCCGCGTCTCCACCGGCATGCCCGACCGGCGCATTTCCAGCGAGCTGGTCACCACGGAAACCCCTCCGGGCGATTTTCATGTTTTCTCCAAAATGCCCTCCAAGCATATGGGCAATGGCGGTCTGACCTCGGACATCGAAGCCTATGAACTGCCCGGGGTCCCCTGGACCACCTTCTTCCACACCACCGGCGTGGCCATTCACGGAACTTACTGGCACCGCAACTACGGCATTCAGATGAGCCACGGCTGCGTCAATGTGCCCGTTGATATTGCCAAGTGGATTTACCGTTGGACGCTGCCCGTGGCGGCGCCCGAAACCTGGGAGCAACGCGGCCACGGCACGCTCATCCGCGTAGTTTAGTCGTCCGCCAAAAACGCCGCGAACACCTGGTTGCCCAACAGGCGGCCTTTACGCGTCAGTCGCAGGCAGCGAGAAGCCCCTTCTCCGGCCCATTCCAGCAGCCCCATCTGACTCAGGCGCGTGATGGGTTCGGCGTACACGGCTTCTAACGGTTGCCCAAAACGCTGCTCAAAGCGCATGGCCGAAACCCCCTCCTCCGTCAGGCGCAGCCCCACCATCATCGTTTCCCCCAGTTCGTCCCGCCGATCGATCAGCGTCACCGATTCGTTGGCCGGGCTTTCGGGGAAGACTTGCCAAGGTCCGCGCACCGCCTGGATGTACTGCCCCACGCCGCGCACATCCGCCGTTCTACGCCCGCTGCTGTAACCATGCGCGCCGGCCCCCAGTCCCAAGTACGGCTGGTTGTACCAGTACTGCATGTTGTGGCGACAGGCCAGCAGCCGCCCCTCAGCGTCCGCGCGCGCCCAATTCGAAATTTCATACTGCCGGTAACCAGCCTCGGCCAAGGCATCCATCGCCAGCTCATACATCTCCGCAACGTAGTCATCGTCGATGGCTTCCACCAGGCCCTTCACAGCCAGACGTTTGAGCGGCGTTCCATCTTCGATGGTCAGGGCATACAGTGAAAGGTGCTCGGGACTCAGCCGCAGCGCAAATGCCAACGTCTCGCGCCAGCGTTCCAGGCTCTGTCCCGGCAGGCCGTAGATCAAATCCAGGTTCAGATTGTCAAATCCAGCCTCGCGCGCCCAGGCCACCGCCTCGATCACTTCGGGCACGCCATGAAGGCGTTCCAACAGCGAAAGTTCGGCCGGGTGCATGGACTGCACCCCCAGGCTCAAGCGGTTCACTCCCGCCTCGCGCAGATCCTTCAGACTTTCCGGCGTCAACGTACCGGGGTTAGCCTCTAATGAAATCTCCGCGTCCAACGTCACCCGGAAGGCCGCGCGCGCAGCCGCCAGAATGGTCTTCACCTGCTCGCCTGTCAGCAGCGAAGGCGTCCCCCCACCGAAAAAGACGGTATGCACGGGCAAAGAATGCTCAGAAAGCCTCCCCAACCCTTCGATTTCCGCAGTCAGGGCCTGCACATAAGCAGGGATTAAACCTTCCAATCCAGCAAATGTGTTAAAATCGCAGTATCCGCAGCGCTTGCGGCAAAAAGGAATGTGCAAATACAGACTATGCGGTTCCATGTTCTCTACAGGATAACATAAGCGCAAAAAATTATCTACTTCCTATTGCATGGTATAATCCGCCCAGCCGGGGGTAAATCCCCGGCATTTCATTAAGAACCTATCCGAACACCCAAGAACGAAGCATCTCGCGAAATCGGCGGATAGAATCTAAGGCAACTATGAGCTTGGAAAACACATCCAATACCCAAATCTGTCCAACCTGCGGAACTCGTTTGAGCGCGACGGCTGCCAAGTGCACCGTGTGCGGCACTGTGCTCGCCAAAACCGCTTCCGCCAAAGCCGTCCAGGTCTCTCGGATGCCGGAGCTGACTCTCAGCCTTCCGGTAGTCATTGGCCTGATCGTTCTGCTCCTCTCCATAGGCGCAGGAACCGTGTACGCGGTCATGCAGTCCATGCAGCCCACGCCCGGAAGCCCCCAGGCCCTGGGTCCCACGGCCACCATCACCGTCACCCCCACCATCCCGCTCACCCCCAGCCCGACACTTACCAACACGCCCGAACCCACCATCACCCCGTTGCCGCCACGGTCCTACACGGTCGCCGCGGGAGATACGTGCCTGTCCATTGCCATCCTCTTCGATGTTAGTTACCAAAGCATCATCCTTGAAAACAATCTTTCGGCGGACTGCATCTTGAACCCTGGCACCGCGCTGCTCATCCCCCAGCCCACCCCCACGGCTTCGCCGCAGCCCACCAAGACCCTCAACGCCACCGAACAGGCCGCGCTGAGCTGCGAATCGATGGACTACCTGGTCACC
>CAYOHX010000059.1:0-28773 GCA_964403875.1 uncultured Anaerolinea sp.
GCCTTTTTTCCCTCCTATTCTTCAGGCTCGGTTTTCACCTGCCTGAGCAGTTACGTAAAATCTTAGAATGGGATCTTAGTGGCCTTTACTGAGAGTTGTATTTCACAAGTTGTTCTTTCCGTGGCGATTAAACGTTGTTTGTCCATTGACCAATGGAATAAACTTCCTTATACCATTGACTTCTTTTGCGCCTTTCACCAACTGCCAATGTGACGGCAACTTGATTGAAACAAATGTGCTACAATAATTTTGAGAAACCCTATCGTTGCGGGAGTAATGGATATGTCATCGTCCAAAATTGAATGGACCGAATCTACATGGAACCCATTAACGGGGTGCACCAAGGTCAGCCCCGGGTGTAAGAATTGCTATGCGGAACGAATGGCAAAACGACTACAGGCAATGGGGGTGGAAAAATACCGCAACGCGTTTTCTTTGTCAATTCATGAAGAGGTTTTGAACGAGCCACTGTCCTGGATGAAGCCACAAACCATATTTGTAAACTCCATGAGCGATCTATTCCACAAAGATGTTCCTATGGATTTCATACTGCGGATTTTTTATGTCATGCGCAGCGCGCATTGGCATCAATTTCAGATCTTAACCAAGCGGGCGGACCGGCTGTTGGAATTAGATGCCAGCATTGAATGGCCGCAAAATGTATGGATGGGGGTCAGCGTAGAAAACAACAGCTATATGCAGCGCATCGACCAGTTGCGAAGCACTCATGCCGTGATCAAATTCTTGTCATTAGAACCATTATTAGGTCCGCTTCCGAATATGAGTTTATCCGGGATCGATTGGGTCATCGTGGGAGGGGAATCAGGTCCTCATGCCCGTCCGATCCAACCCGAATGGGTTCGGGATATTCGCGACCAATGCGTATCTGCAAAGGTTCCTTTCTTCTTTAAGCAATGGGGCGGAACCAATAAAAAGAAAACGGGCCGCCTGCTTGATGCGCGCACCTGGGATGAACTCCCTCGCGACATAGCGTTTGCATGAACAAAACCAACCGTTTTTAACAAGACGCCCCTCCTGGATTAAGGTGAATTGTAAAGAGAGCATATCCATGACCATATTTGACTTGCATTCCTCCGTACTCAGCGATTACCGAGATTTTGTACGCTCCTTTCTCATCATCTCCGATCCGCGTGTGCGAGATTTTGTCGAACACGCCCTGGATGTCGAGGGGCATCTTTGGCCAGACTTCCTGCTTCAGGTCAGCCCTTCTTACCAACAAAACGCCAATGTTGATCAGCTCGCCCAGAATGGGACCATCCATCCGGAGACTGCGCGCATATTCCGCACCCCCGAAGGGGCGCCTTTTCGTTTATACCTGCACCAGATCGAAGCGCTGCAAAAAGCCCGCTCCAACGAAAGCTACGTGGTCACCAGCGGCACCGGCTCAGGCAAAAGCCTGACGTATTTTCTGCCGATCGTCGATGCGCTCTTACGCCAACCCGGAACCGGTTCGCGCACAGCCGCCTTGATTGTTTACCCCATGAACGCATTGGTCAATTCACAGTTCCAGGCCTTGCAATCCCTCAAGACAAATTACGAGCACCGCACCGGCTTGCCCTTCCCCGTCACGTTCGCAAAATATACTGGTGAAACTCAGGATGAACTGCGCCAGACCATGCGCCAATCCCCGCCGCAGATTCTGCTGACCAATTACGTCATGGCAGAATTAATGCTGGTCCGTCCCGAAGACCAGCGTTTTCTGGATCGTGCCGGGGGCGGGATCCGCTTCCTCATTTTTGACGAGTTGCACACCTACCGCGGCCGCCAGGGCGCAGATGTCGCCATGCTCATCCGCCGCCTAAAAGAGCGCTGCGCCGCGCCAGGCGTAATTCATGTGGGTACATCGGCCACGATGGTTGCGGAGCGCACGGTTACTCCACAGCAGCGCCGTGCCACGGTCGCGGAGTTTGCCTCCAGACTGTTCGGACATCATTTCACCGCGCAAGATGTGATTGAAGAGACGCTGCTGCCCTTTACAGAGGGTGAACATCCCACACCCGAAGATCTGCGTACGGCGATTCTCACACCTCATCCTGCTGGAATACTGCAAACGATCACGATCCAGGCGTTTAAAGCCCATCCGCTCTCCCGCTGGATCGAACACACCTTTGGAATTGAACCTGAAGGAGAAGGTCGCTATAAACGCCGGATCCCAACGACATTGCCGGCTGCGGCCCGTCGCTTGTCTGAAGAGTGTGGAGTTGGAATCGCGCAATGTGAAGAACGTTTGAGAGAATGGCTGACAGTCGGTGGCAATCTCAGGCGTGATGAGGGCGGGCGAGCCTTTGCCTTTAAGCTGCATCAATTTATTGGCCAAGGAAGAGCTTTATTCGCGACCCTGGAACCAGCGGCAGATCGGCAGTTTTCGTTGGAAGGCCAAATCCAGGGGCCAGAAGGGCGTCTCTATGCGCCGTTAAAATTCTGCCGGCAGTGTGGGCAAGATTACTATCATGTGCTGCAACGAGGAGACCGGTTCCTACCTCACCCCGTTGGCGGTTTTGAGCTTGAAGAAGGCGACCTCCAGCCTGGTTATTTGATGCCGGCTCCGATAGAAAATGACTGGAATGAAGATTTATTGCCAGAAGAATGGCGAGATGCACGTGGAAGGGTGAAGCCGAACTACCGCGACCGGGTTCCGCAATCCGTGTGGGTTGCGCCAGACGGAACTTCTTCAACAGTCCCGAACCCGAACGCCGTCAAGATGTGGCATCAACCTGAGCCTTTCTCTCTTTGCCTGAGCTGTGGAGAGTTCTACACCGCGCGTGAAAAGGATTTCAGCAAGTTGGCCAGTCTCTCCAGTGAGGCCCGGTCTAGCGCCACGACCGTCCTGGCAACTGCATTGCTGCGCCATGCGGCTCACAGTGGGGCAGCTCGCGATAAGCTGCTCACCTTCACAGATAATCGCCAGGATGCATCGCTCCAGGCTGGTCATTTCAATGACATGATCCATCTGGCAGTTTTACGATCCGCCCTGGTTTCTGCTCTTCAAGAAAACCAAACGCTCACGTCCGCTCGGGTCGCCCAACATGCGGTTCAGCATTGCGGCCTGACGATTCGGGATATCGCACGCAACCCGGAACTGGCCCCCGACTCGGCGGCGGCCCAGGATGTTTTTCAAACATTTATCGATCTGACCGAATACCGCTTGTACGAAGATTTGCGGCGCGGTTGGCGGGTCATCCAACCCAATCTTGAAGAATTGGGGCTGCTAAGAGTCGAATATCGTGGACTCGATGCACTCTGTCAGGATCAACCAGCATGGCAGTTCAATCCTGTGATGTCTGCCAAAAACCCGCAGGAAAGATTGATCATATTGCGCGCCATTCTGGATCAGTTCCGCCGAAAGCTGGCGATCAATGCCCGCGCCTTGCAGGAACAGGCGCAAACTCAGCTTCGCCGGCGTTGCGACCAGCTGCTGAATGATTATTGGGGGCTTGATCAAGATTCAAACGAACTGCGCCTGGCCAACTGTTTCGTCATTCTCGGGTCATCAAACCGTCCGGTAGATGGTTTTAGCCTTGGAACCCGAAGCGCAATTGGGAGATTTTTGCGCCGGCAGTTATCCCTGGACGCCAATGCGTATCCGGGAGTTATAACGCAATTGATCCACCTGCTCATCCAGCATGGCTTACTTGCCAGACTGGATCCAATTGATGACCATCAACGATTCCAATTAGATGCCGCTGCAATAATTTGGCGGGCCAGCGATGGAACCCCGCCGTCGCTCGACCCGATTTACACCAGACGCGCCGTGGCAGATTCGTATACGCAGACGCTTGCCCCGGTCAATGCTTACTTCCAACGTTTCTATCGCGAAACTGCGGCGGAGCTCTCGCGTTTAGAAGCGCGCGAACACACCGCACAAGTTGTTGCTCCAGGCGAGCGTGAAAGGCGAGAGCGGCGTTTCCGTTGGGATGAAAATGATCTCCGCCGGGAAATAGATTTGGGGCGGCGCTTACCTTACCTGGTTTGTTCCCCTACAATGGAGCTGGGTGTAGATATATCTGACCTGGACATGGTTCACCTGCGAAATGTACCTCCTACCCCTGCCAACTATGCTCAGCGCAGCGGACGTGCCGGGCGTCAAGGCCAGGCAGGGTTGATTTTCACATATTGTGGGGCACTAAACAGTCACGATCAGTATTTCTTTCTACACCGTGAAGATATGGTGGCAGGCAGTGTTCGGCCTCCAAAGCTCGATTTAACCAGCGAAAGTCTGTTACGTGCCCATCTACATGCCATGTGGCTGGCTGAAGTTCGGCTCCCCCTCGGGCAGTCGATAGAACAGGTTATCGATTCGCTATTGGATGCGCTCCCCTTACAGGAGAATGTGACTTCGCAAATTCAGTTGAGTGACGCGGTCTTAAAACAACTGCGTGGCAGACTTCGCAATGCGTTGATTGCAGATGATGCGAATCTGCAAAACGCTCGCTGGTTTAATGATGAGTGGTTGAGCAGAGTTCTATCTGAAGCACCACAAGAATTTGACCAGGCTTTCAATCGCTGGCGCGAATTATATCGGGCTGCGACACGGCAGATGCTGGAAGCTCAAAATGCCCTATTGCGCGCAAGGACTGCCGATGATCAACAGGAAGCGAATCGAAAACAACAGGAAGCATTACGACAGCGGAACCTGCTCTTGCAGATTGATACTCAACGCGAGGAAAGCGATTTCTATCCATATCGCTATCTTGCAAGCGAAGGTTTTTTGCCTGGATATAACTTCCCCGCGCTGCCAGTGCGTGCCTGGGTTCCGCGAGGTGAAGGAGAGTTTATACCACGACCGCGTTTTCTGGCCCTGCGCGAATTTGCGCCTGGAAATATCGTTTATCACGAGGGCGCGAAATGGGAGATCTCAGCTTTTCAATCTCCTCCTGGTGGTTTAGACGCCCGAAGAAGTCAAAAACGCATTTGCACTACCTGTGGGGCGTACACGGATTCCTCATTTGATCTTTGCCCCGCCTGCAACACCCGTTTCGATGGACAAAACAGCCTAATCGTTTCGCTGCTTGACATGCCAAATGTAAAAACTCGTCGCCGAGAAAGAATTACCTCGGATGAAGAGGAACGCAGGCGGCGTGGTTATATCATTGAGACCAGCTATCAATTCGCCCCAGAGTCCGATGGCGCGCGCATCCAGGAAGCCGATGTCATTGTTAATGGCCAACCACTCTTCCGCTTGCTGTATGCCCCTGCTGCCACCATGATGCGGATCAATCATGGTTGGCGGTCTGTCCAAACACCTGGATTTATTATTGACTTCGAGAACGGCGAAATTATCACCGGGGATAATGTAACGCCGCAGAGGCAGCCTCACCGGCTGCAACGCCTGGAAAATGTTCGCTTAGCCGTGCAGGATACCCAAAATCTGTTATTGTTTCGGTCCTACCAACCAGAGTTATTTAATGATCATGTCTTCGAAACGACATTTCAATATGCATTACAACGGGGCATTGAACAAGTTTTCCAGCTAGAAGAGAATGAACTGGCTGCCGAACGCATCGGTCGTGATGAGCACCGCGCAATTTTGTTGTATGAAACATCAGAAGGTGGAAGCGGAGTATTACGGCGCCTGGTAGAGGAGGCAGACGCATTATCGCGTGTCGCGACCGAGGCGCTCGAACGTTGTCACTTTACTGAAACTGGCGACGATATAAAGCCGGATTGTATTGCCGCTTGCTATGAATGTTTGATGAGTTTCAATAATCAGATGGAAGCTCTTTCTCTCGACCGGCGCAGCGTTCGTTCAACCTTGGTTGATCTGATCACCAGTCACACCCTCCCACGTAGTGGAAATCGGACCTGGGCTGAACACCTTGCCTGGATTCGCTCTTTGACTGATTCAAGGTCGGAGTTGGAACGCCGCTTTTTGGACGCACTTGCCAGTGGCTATTATCGCCTGCCCGATGACGCGCAAAGAAGCATTCAGGAGCCTCGCTGCGTGCCGGATTTCTTCTACAATCCGAACATCTGTGTATTCTGTGACGGTTCCGTACATGATGAATCCGAACAACGCAGAAGGGATGAAGAAATTCGTCAGGCGCTGGTCATGCGTGGATATCTAGTGATCGTCATCCGCTATAACCGCGATCTGAACGAGCAAATTAGCCAGTTCCCTCACATTTTTGGGGGCCACTAGAAGATCACCTGAACTCAATATTACAGCGCAGGGTTGGTTTTCGATACAGCCAAACGAGCGATTTGGATTTGCGATCGGACCAATAAGCCTGACCATTGCGCATCTTAAATTATTATTTTATTATCCGACGGGATTTTTGGGCTTTAATCAGAATTTCAGGTCTCTTTAATGCCCTCTTTCCGAAAAATCGCGTCGTACAAAGCGGATTATGCGACGATATCCAATTCGCTTTCGACAAAAACGGGATTGATGATACTAGTGATAAGCCAGCAGTTTCTCCAGGTTTCTGAGCGCGAATCTCAGATAATGCTTGCGGAATATTCAACCCGAGGACATGAATCCTGGCTCCATTGAGCAATTTCGTTTGTCTAATCATCATCGATGCGCGTCGATCAGACTTGTCTTTTGTAGGATAAATGAGTAATGCTGTGGGTTGCGACGAATGATCGTAAGCATACGCATAAAAGAAGGTTTGGGCGATATCCCCCGAATCCACCTTGCGATCATCATATATTTTATATTTTGCATCGACTGCTAGCCTTTTTGAGGAACCGCCACTTGAAACCAAAAAGTCCGGGATCACCTGAGAATAAGAACGATTTCGGAAGATATCCCAGATAATTGATCGGTCACGTCGCTGATAGGTAACGGTTAATTTTGAGGTAAGCAACACTTCCGACAAATATCTGTGCAGAAACTTTTCAAACAGGTTATTCATATCCAGAAGAAATGCAAAACTCGGCGTGTGATTACTTTTAAAAAGATCTTCAACCCCCAGGCCGTCAATGATCATCCATGCAAGTTGGTGGGCTTCTTGATAATGGACATTTAGACGGTTGTAGAAGATGTCACTTCGAGCAGCCTGGATATCTACCTGATCAAATTGGCAGACCTCTGAAAAGATACTCCATATTCGCCTGGCTCGATTTCGGATTGTCTCATCATTTGTCAACCTGCCCGCTTTGTAAAGCCCCAATGCCAACAGCTGGTTTTCAAGGATATTGCTGGAATGTTCGTCGAATCGGCATTCCAATCGATCTATCTGACCGAATCGCCGGCGAAATTGTTTGTCAATGAGCAGCCGCCCCCGTAAATTCGGCAGGGTGTCTTCCTGCCGTTCGTAATCAAATAACAACCCGCCGGCAAGAATCACTTCGCAAGCGTCACAAAACAACCAAACTATCAGATCGAATAAACTTCCCTGACGATTCAGTTCAAGATACCTTTGACTGTTATAGCGCTTGAGTGCATTTACGCCCGCCGTGTATGTTAACATGTTGACCAAGCCCAGGTTTTCTCCGGCCAGTTTCGGTACAATTTGTACTTGAAAATCGTGGAAATGGATTACCCCGACCCAGGATTTTGCTTTTATTCGAATGCCTTCTCTCAGCTCATCGATCTCAACCCGTTCATTCATCCGTAACTGGGCCAAAATGGGCAGATCTGCAGGAAAAAACTTCTCCTGTATCGTAATTGATTTCCATTCGCTAATTGAATAAGAAATCATGGATCAATCCTGGCTGTTCACCAGATCGATTAAGGCTTCAATTAAGGATGCATCATTATTGATCACATCTGTATTGAGAGAATTGGCGTCAGCGCTGACCAGCTTTTTACCAAGGTATTTCTCCAATGCGCCATAATCGTCATAACAATATTCCTGGAGAAGCGGCAGAATATCTTGTCGGAAACGATCGGCCAGTTCTTCAGGCTCATCAATCGGCTCTCCATTTGCCATAAGTAGTGCGTGGCCAATCTGTTTTTCACGCCCCTCAACCTGGGCGATTTTTGAATTCAAGGCTTCAAGAAGAGAGTCAAGTTGTAGGCCATTGATGTCAGCCCCCTTCAATAAGTCGGGGTTGGGCATCAGTTCAAAGAACGCAAATCGTCGACGCAGCGCCACATCTAATAGCTTAATGCTTCGATCGGCCGTATTCATGGTCCCTAAAATGTAAACATTTGGCGGAATTGTAAAGACCTCTTTGCTTTGAGGAAGAGTGATTGCCAATCCCCTCTTGTCTTTCTCCAATAATGTAATCAATTCACCGAAAACCTTTGCCAGATTTGCACGGTTGATCTCATCGATAACAATCAGATATTTCTGCTTAGGATTGGCTTGCGCTTCGCGGCAAATCCTCTTAAAAATTCCATCTGCCATCTTTAAGACCAACCCAGTCGCTGTTTCGATTGGACGAAATCCCTCGACAAAGTCTTCGTAACTGTATGATGGATGAAATGTCAACCAGGTCAGGTAGCCGATTCCTTCACCAGAGGTTGTATATTTATCAATTTCAGGTTGGCTTTCAGATATTAGACTAAAAATATATTGAGCCTCCTCTGCGGTCAAGGCAAATAAAGTGCCCTGACAACGATTATGGATCGGCTCTGAGTTTTTTAATACGTCATCTTTGCTCATATCCTCATACGTTGGACCATTAGGTATTTGTAGCAGCGGTTCAATTTCTAAATGCGGATTACTTCCTCCGATTTCATTTAATCCCTTGGTCACTCTCGCTATTGCTACAATCTTTTTATCAGGTCTCGCTTGATATCCAACAACAAGATCACCTGGTTGGACCAATGGGTAATTCCGTTGGAGACGGCCGTACCGGAATGATTCCTTCTTGTTTGTAAATAATCGCTCCCAACTCCACTCACTCGGGTTAGCTACAAGCCACCAAACACGTTGAGAAACGCTGCTTGTACTTAATCGCCGCTCTTCTGCTTGAAGACTTTTAAAGTCTGCCAATACCGATTGAGCCTTGTTTTGGTTTTGATGTTTCAACAACCACCATACTGCAAAACGTCGGGCTATAAAAGTCTTTCCTGTCCCAGGTGGACCATAAAGAATTGCTTGCCCCTTTCTTTCTAAGGCATTTTCAATTCCTGTATACTGTTGATCAACCGGAATGCTTTTGAGCCCGGCTTTTGTCTTTTTAACTGCAATGATTTGCTGATAAAACGAAGTGGATACAGGATCTACGGTTACGAATGCCCATTTTTTTTGAGGAGAGACCATCTGTTCATAGGATGTATCCCAATTGACAGAAACCGTATGCTTATACTCCGGCCTGTCCGGATTCCAAACATATCCTGGATCAACTACCTCACCAACAGCTAATATCTTTGAAATTCCTTCATTGGCGATGATAATGTCACCGGGTTCAAGTTCGTTTAAAATCCAAACTTCTTTCGCTTTTTTCGAGGTGGTCGAGGAATTGCCTTTATATTCCGGGTTATAAACCTCTTCAAACTTTTCAGTGAAAGTTTCTTTTGATTCATATTCCCTAAGATCGCCAACATTATCCCAACCAACACAAATATAATTATTAGCCAGGCATTCCCCCCAATATTTCGCGTTTTCTCCTGGTGCTATTTTAATTATTCGACGCGATTCCCGAGGATCAGCCCAGAAATAAAGAAGGCGTTCCAGTTTCCCAGTAGACCAATCAGTAATTTCCCGAATTGACCGAAGATGGTTTAAGAGGGTTCTATTGAGTTTTACGGCTTCCCATTTGGCCATTTCCTCTTTCCAAGCACCTAACCGCTCTAAGAAATGGCGCATATGGAAGATTGAGGATACAGAGATAATTTCGTTCGGGAAGTAGATGTAAAGGGTTTTTATTTTTAATGCACGAGCGCCAAGCAGATAAGGAAGCTCATCAATTTGATTCCAATTTCCGTCCTGGGCAACACGTAAAGCTTTGACAAAGTCACCGCGAATTGCCTCCCAAGCTTCATTCTCATCTTTCATTGTAGATGGATAAAAATACCACCCCGATTTGTTTTTATGTTTGTAGATAAGATGTTTCGTGGAGCTTCCTCCACGCATGCTGCCTAAATGTGGTGTATTGAACTCGATCCAACGACAGAAGGATTCAGATGATTGAGGCAACCCCAAGGCATATTTTTCCAATGGCATTATTGGCCATTCGGAGATTGGGAACCGTTTGATCATTTCCTGTCTTTCCAGTTCCCCACTTTGAATATAAGCTTCTGCAGTTGAACTATCAAATAGCGAAATTGCTTCTTGAAGAGATTTGAAAGATTGCGCCATAACGTTCTCCTTGGAGTGAAGACTCCCAGACTAAAACTGATTACTTTCTGAATGTAGTTTCTCTATGCCAACCTAATAATTTTAGATCAGGCATAAAGGTCTGGTCGAGTGGGCCAAGAATCGGCCTGCTCTCAATAGTTAGTAGGTGTCCCGGCACATTCAATGACGAGCGTATTTCCGGCGACAGCAGCAGGGTGTACTTCGGGGAAACACCGGCCAACCCTTCATCGAAAGTCCAGTGACACAGCCGACACAGCGCCATGCCATTGCGAGGATCATCGTTATGAGTGATGCTCCACGGCACGATATGGGCGGCATCGACGGCACTGTGCCCATCGACGGTCAACATGCGCACGCCGCAAAATGCACAGCGGTGATCGTACACCTTCACCACTGCCCGGCGAAAACCCTGGTCGCGCACGGCAACCTGGTACTGCTCCTCTTCGGATATGGATTCCTTCGCCTGTTTTTCAACCCTTCCCAAAAGTTCCTGACTGTACAGGAAAGATTGAAAATTCACCGCGCCCTGCCGCAGAAGCGCCGTCTGATAATCTGGAGAGAAATAGGTTTGGATCAATGCAGTGCGTAAGGCGTTTCGGACTTCTTCAACCTGCATCAGGCGGAAAAGCTCATCGTCCAACCTGGCGCCCAAGACCAACTTATGAAGCTGCGACAGTGTATCCACCTGGTGGGTGCCTTCCAACAGCACTTCCTTGCCCGGAGCCGGCAGCAAGTGCCAGAAACTGCTGCTGCGCATGTGGAAGAACGGCAGCGCCATATTCCCGCGGTGGTCGGGAGGCATCAAGATCTGCCAGTATTTGGCAAAGAGATTTCCCAACTCGGGCGTGATCTCGATCAGGTTCGTTTGGAGCGAGCCCTGGGCGAAAAGATCGAGGATCGAAAGCAAAAGGAACGGTTTGTGCGGGGCGCGATGATGTGTTGATTCACTCCACCGGTGACGGTTAGTGTCGGTGTGGAGGTGGGTGAATTGATGGATGTAACCTTGCAACTTGGATGTGTCCATAGATCGAGTAGCCTTACGGTAGTTTTCCTGTTACCGATGTGATCTTCCGAGATACCCACTGCTCAAGTTGATTCCATTCCTCGGAATTGACCGATTCATTCGCAATTCTTACGATGGCTTGATAAGATATCGCACCCACCGGTAAACGATCCTGCCTGGTTTGCGAGAGAAAGGTTTTCCAACGATCTGAATGAACCATGTCCGCTACCGGCAAGCCAGGCGCATCGGCGTAAACGAGGCAAAACGCGGCGCGCCGGCCGCTTTCCTGTGCGATAGCATAGGCGTTCGTCATATTCCGCATCCATTGATACCAGGGGCCGGCAAAGGGACAAGGGGATTGATCTACCCCGGCATTGTATCGGAAGACTTCGGGAATCATTTCCCAATAACGGATTCCTTTGGCGCTGAGGGCGCAGCGGTTGATTTTGCCATTGGCCGGATTGGGCTGAAGCGCGTAATTCCCATTGCATTGCATAAGACCTTTATGCGCACCCTTTACCAACGGTTTGGGCTGCGAGCATGTGCCACCATCTGTTTCCGTAAATTTACATTCAAAGAAAATCAGCGCATCTTCAGATTCGGCCAACACATCGACCTGGGTGTGCTGGTTGATCTCTCGTAAGGGATTAGAAGGTGAAATCCATTCAAGATGTAAGTCCCAATGGTTGGACTGAGGAAATCCCAGTTCGTCGGCCAGGCGGTTGAGAATGATTGAGCGCTCCGCTCGGGTCATGATCGTGCCAAAAACGTCAATTGCCAAGGCCTGCGATGAATTTAATTTATGAGTATCCGGCTGGCCACTGCCCCCCTTATGCCAGGGAAAGCTTGCCCAATTGCTGATCCCTTGATGGGCTTCAGGAAAAAGATTGGCCTGGATCGCAGGAATGATCTTTGATATCACATTAGCCTCGTCCTTAATCATACAAGACTCTACTGCAAAAGGTCAAATGGTCAAAATCTTTGAGTCTGTCACACAGGCGGTTGGTGACTTTCTTACCACCACAGGTACGGCTCTCGGATAAGATCGATCCGCCACCTGTGCCGTTTTTCGAGTAGTTTCGTCAAAACCCACCATTCGTGTGACAGACTCAAATCTTTTCGTGAAAGTAGGGAAAAGTTGTCAAAAATAACATCAAAATCGCCACCCCTATGTCATGAAAACGCGGAAAACAACCCCAAAGTGGGAGGAAATTCGCACATTTTTCCAAAACCGAGTAATTGCAGTGGAGTCACGGGGACTCGGTATCCCCTGACTGTCTTGATGTTATATCAAGTGGATGCACAAAACGGCGCAAGGTACACAATTAAACGGACACGAAGTCTGCCGCATACCGAAACGATCGAAGCCACACATTTTGGGTGATGAAAACAGCGCCAGATAATCACAAACTGTGGCATCTATTCTTCCAGAACATAGACCTGGTAGGCCACTGCTGCTTATGTCCCTTACACGTCTCTTAGTACGGCAATTCCTAAAGACTCGAACAAGCTTTGAATGAAACGCGGCCCATTTTTACAAAGCTCAAAGAGCATTGTAAAAAATCTTTCAAAGCCGGGACGATCAGATGAAAGACGAATTTGGTGTGGGTGATTACCGTAATAACGAGACTTCGATCCGGTGGTCTGATGATCCATCTGAGAAGCTTTGAGGTAGATACTCAATCGCATAGAGAGGCAGGTTAAGCAGCCAATCCTCTGGTTTGTAATCAGCCATGGACGTTATATAGGACAACACACTTTTCCTAATGAATTTTATGAATCAAACGACATTTTTATTGACGAATGTTTCGATTGCGCAGGGATGACGTCTACTAGAAAATCTGGATTATGCTAATCGTGATTTCATCCGTTCGTCGTAGGAATACGCAACCCTCCCTCTGTAAATTCGTGTCAAACATATCCACGATTTTCTGGCAGCAGGTTATGACCGAGACTGGCAAAGAACTGTATACTGTGCAAATTTGGCGTGGTTGAAAACCCAGGTAATCCACGGCATCGATCATCTGGGCCGCCCGGTCAATATCATATTCCACCCTGCGGATTGAGAGGCTGCATTTACTACCCGGCTCGCCTTCCAACTGCACCCAGGAAGGGCGCGGGGCACCGCCAACACCGCCAGGATTGCATACGATAATTAACTCAATACTCGCCCCCGAAAAGGTGTGTATGCGTTAAACCACCTGCCATGCGGTGAAATCCCGCCCAAGAGTCGGACGGATTTCCGTTTCAAGAGAAATGGGAGGGAAGGGGATATGTGGATTGACAAATCCAAAAACTGGTTTACAATATGACCAATCAGTCATATGACCGACTGGTCACATTGGAGTCAATATGCCAAAGCAAACTTTTTTTAACTTGTCTGAAGAGAAACGCCGTCTGATTGAAGAGGTGGCTGTCGATGAATTTTCCGCGCACGGCTTCGAAGCGGCATCCATATCACAAATTGTCAGCAGGGCAGGGATTGCCAAAGGCAGCTTTTACCAATACTTCGAGGATAAGCAGGATTTATTTTTTCACCTGGTGAGCCGGGCAACCCAGGAAAAGCTGGCTTACTTCCAAAACCACGCGCCCCCCGATCCTGATATCGATTTTTTTGCCTACCTTCGCTGGATGTTTGCTGCCGGATACGCCTATGCGGCAAAACAGTCGAAGCTCAACCAGGCCGTCAGCCGGGTGTTGTTCGGCGAGGGCATGTTCATGGACGAGGCATTCAAGAAGGCCCGCGCGGATTCGGCTCAAGGCTTCACCCATATGATCCAACAAGCGGCCAAACGTGGCAACATTGATCCGGCAATCGACCCCGGTGTCGCCGCTTTTATTGTTGAAACGCTGCTGAACTCGCTAGGGTTGTTCATCCTGAAACAATCACAACCGTTACAGGTAGATTCGCAGGAGGGGAACATCCATTGGCTTATGTCCGAACAGGCCCAGCAGATCATCGATCACCTTTTGTACTTTCTTGAAAACGGTTTACGCAACCGATCGGGAGAAATGCCATGAATTACAACTTGAATGACAAAACCATCATCGTGACCGGAGCGAACGCCGGGATTGGAAAAGCTGCCGCAATACAACTGGCAAAACTAGGAGCAAACGTCATCTTGGCCTGTCGCTCGCCGCAGCGCGGGACGCAAGCGCTGGACGAGGTGCGCCAGGCAGCCGGGAGCGACAAGGTGGAATTAATCCTGGTGGACCTTTCCTCGCAGGCTTCGATCCGCAATTTTTGCGAGGAATTCCAGGCCAGGCACGCCCGACTCGATGTCTTAATCCACAACGCAGCCAATTTTGATCATTCGCAACAAAAGCCTGTCCTGACTGCCGATGGGGTCGAAACCGTCTTTGCCGTAAATCATATCGGCGTTTTCCTGATGACAGGCCTGCTGCTTGACACACTAAAATCAAGCGCGCCAAGCCGCATCATCACGGTGGCCTCCAAGGGGCTGGTCACCTACCCATTCCTCGATATTGAATTCGATAATTTGAACGGCGAGCGGCGTTACAACTTGCAACACGCCTACTACCACTCGAAGCTAGCTCAGGTGATGTTCACCTATGCGTTGGCCGAAAAGCTGGAGGGTAGCGGCGTAACCGTGAACTGCGTACGCGTGACCAATGTTGCCATCCCCGACGAACGGATCGCGCACCTACCCGGCTGGATGGCCAGCCTGTACAAGCTCAAGCGCAGAATGTCGATCACGCCTGAGCGCCAGGCGGAAACGTACGTGTACCTGGCAGCCGAGCCAAATCTTCAAAATGGTACCGGTGGTCTTTGGGATGAGAATAATCGCCAGGTTCGCTCTAACCGCAATTCCTATAACAAACAGACCTGGGAAAAATTGTGGCGCGAGAGCGAACGGCTGGCAGGAATTCAAATCCTGTAAAGTAATGAGGGCGATGCCGAACCAGCCCTGTGTCAATTTACACACGTAAAAGGGTGAAAACTGACAAAGGCAGATCGGCGGAGCGCAGTTCCGTCATCTGACCCCGAGCGCGCAAACGCGCCAGATGCAAAGGGGGTCTGAACGGGTAGCAATCACCAAATGGAATGTACTCGGGCAGTGCTTGAGTAAAAAACTTGGTTCTCTGGGGCTGTCTAGAAAGAACGTCTAGGCAGCCCCTTTTTTGTGAAAAATTATGGCTAGAACGCTTCGAATTGCCTTATTACCTATGAACAAAGAAAAAAGCAGCTAATTAGGCTGCCAATTTCTTCAAATTATGGGCAATACTTACCAACCCCCATTCCGTCTCCACCTTCGCCTGCCCTCTCAGGTGAAACCTGCGGAATTTCATATTGTGTTTGAGATGCCCAAACACCGTCTCCACATCGGTCGAGCGCGCCGACCGCAACTGCTTTCCGGCTTCACTGGTCAAATTCTCCCGCGCCTGCTGGCGGTACTTCAATAATTCAAAGCTAATCCGGATTTTGCGATTCCCCTTGGCATGCGTGCACTGGTTTCTCAAAGGGCAACCTGGGCAGTCGAAGCATTCGTAAATGCGACGTTGACTCTCGAAGCCATTATCACTCGTGTATCGGGAAGTATATTGGTAGCGTACGGGTTTGTCAGCTGGGCAGAAGAAGGTGTCTGTCTCTTGATCATAGCGGAAATTTTCCGCTCGGAATTGGTGCGCTCTCACCGTCTCAAGGTCCCGGTACTTGTGCGTGTCCTGGTAAAAAGTGTTGTACTTGAGATAGTTTCCCAGCCCATAACGTTCTAAATAAGCATAATTCTCTTCACTCCCGTAGGCTGCATCGCCAACCATATTCTGGGGTAAGCGGCCTCCCAGGTTCAGCTGGACCTGTTCGATGTGGGGCAGAAAACAAGCCACGTCTCCTGCTCGTCCATGCACACTAAAGCCAACAATGAACTGCCCTTCGGTCCCCAGTTGAATGTTGTACGCCGGTTTCGGCCAGGGCTTCTCTGCGCCCCGATCTTCCTTCATGCGCATGCAACTAGCATCTGGATCAGTCTTTGAATAGCTTGACCGCCCCGCCAACGTCTTCTCCTGCTCTTCGTACTTCTCCATTCTCGGCAGACAGTCTTCCTTCAGCTTCTTCAAGGCTTTGCGCTGTTCTTTGGTTTCTTCAGTGGGTTCCTCGCTCTCGCGCAGCTGCTGATTGATCCGCTCGATATGATCTTTCAAACGTTCCGAGTTCAATTCTCCCGAGTTGTTCCCACCCCGTTCTTCAAGGTCCTTGTCACCGTACTCGGCCTGTTCTTCAGCATTCTCCTGCTCGATCTGTTCCAAGAGCTCCTGGATCTGCTTGCGCAGACGTTTCTGATAGGTGTTCTTGCGTTTGGCCCACACCACTTTGTGCTTGTTGGCGTCCGCTTCGATCTTGGTTCCGTCGACGAAGTAATGCTCCAGCTTGACATAGCCCGCTTCGATCAGATACACCAACACTTCGGTAAAGACTTTCTGAATCACCCCCTTCATCCGCTTCCCCCGAAAGTCATTGATAGTGCGGAAATCAGGCGTGTTCTCTCCGGAGAGCCACATGAAGTGGATGTTCTCGCGCACAGCAGCCGCAATTTGGCGAGAAGAGTATATCTTCCTGCAGTAGGCATACACCAGCACTTTCAAAAGCATCTGGGGATGATAACTGGAAGTGCCGCCACCTTTGTACCGAGCCAATACTGCACTAAGGTCAAGCTCATCGATGACTCGGTTCACAACACGCACCAGATGCTCCGCTTCGATGAGCTCGTCATAACTGGGCGGTAACAGGTGCGGTTGGTTCATCACGTACGGTTTGAAGACTGGCGCAGCTGGTTTTCTTTTCATTCCCCCATTGAATCACGGTTCTTTAAAAAAGTGTAGGGGCTGTCCCTCTTTTTGGACAGCCCCAATGACCCAATATCTGCATACTGTATCTCTAAAGGGATCGTATTTCAATTCCCTGACAAATCCATCAGAGCCAGCGCTTGATAGAAATAATAAAATGCTTCCGGGCTGGTTTTCTTCAGTTTGTTCAATCGGTTGTAATCGGGGTTCGCAATACTCCAGGCTGACAGATCCAGACCATGATCAAAACGACTCGCCGAACCTAAACGCTTCATAATGAGTGCCGAAAGATAAGCAGCCTTAGATGCGCATAAGATTGCAGAGTCGAGCGAGAAAAAGCCTGAGTAGATGAACCCAGCCAGTTTCTTAAATCCATCGATGAGCTCGGCATACTCATGGTTGGAAGATGGGCCCCGCATGCCGATCAAAACGGCAGTATTAAATGCGTCCATTAGAACATCTTCTGGCGTCAGTCCGTCAAGCGCCCTGTAGGCCAACTCCTGGCAAGCAATATTGGTAAACGCAGCGGCTACCATCTCTACCTCTGAAACTGCATCAAAAAGAATGGCGACATCAAACAATTGTTTAGCCATCTCAAGCTCTTTGTTCACCCCAAACCTGATCCCGGTGGTATGTGGAGCAAAGGCTGTCAGCTTATCTCCCAGCAAGCCTTCAAGTACTGGGCAGACAATCTTGGTCGTTTCTCCTTCAACAGAGATAAGGTCCGAGATGAGTTCCACTTCCTGTAGACGCGGGTATGGGTTTTTCTCAAACAAGACATCCAACAGAATATGGCTTTCTTTTTGCTGGATGATGCTGTTAAAGTAGAACCTGTAATGCCGTTTGGGCAAATCGCTTGCCCGTTTGCTCTCCTCGACCCGATGAAATACTCCCTGGCTCAAGACCTCCTGAAGGCAATCTTCCAGATTGCGGCTATCTGGTAAAACGATGTCGATATCTATCGAAAAGCGTTGGGGAATGCCCAACAGTAAAATCAGCGACGTTCCCCCTTTGAATATAAATTCCAAACCTGATCTTTCTAAGTGCTCAACCAGAACGAGCGCCATGATCATCTTTTCGATTAAGATCGGGTCGCTCTTGGGGGATGCTTCGCGTATCCCCATGATCCACTCTTTCGTGCAGGATTGACCGGATATCATTCAGCAGGCTCCTGTGACTGGAATAATTCAATATTGGTTTGGTTATGGACAAACACCCTTAGTTCTTTGGCAATCTTTCGCCGGCCGGCGTATCGGAACATCGTTTTTTCATTGACCCAATAGGAAGCGAAGGCATTTTCATAAATGGTCACCAGCTCCTGGCCCTGGAAGACGTAAAACCGCTCCTCGTCAGCAAATATATCCACCAATATCTTTTCTAACTTGGCCGAAGGAACATGCTTTACGATCACCTTCGGTGACTGGGAAATCAACCGGTAGAGGATGATGCTGTCGGGGATATCCACTACATATCGCTCGACCAATTTCCGATCTGGGTCAAGAAAAACTCTGCCCGCAAACTGCTCTTTCAGTCGGTTGAAAACCGATTCACACGCATCCTTCTCGACTTCCAGGATGACCTGGTTTCTTCCAGGTTGATGGGTCATAAATTCGTGGATCATTTTCGTATCCCAGATCAGGTAATCGATATATGGAAATGATTTTTGGATGATCGAGTTAATGTTTTCGACCTCTGAAGTCAGGGCAGGCGTAAATATACCTTTCCCAGTGGAAGACAATCCTTCTCCCAACACATAAATACCGGCGCCAATCGGAGTGATCATCCGCTGTTTCTCTAGCGCATAGAGGATCCTGCGAAAGGCCTGCTCCGTCAGATCCGGATGAAGTTGGAGGTACAAGCGCCGAATATCTGGTTTTCGGACAAATTTCGAATCCTCAAACATATTCTTCAAATCACGAACATCTGCAAGGTGATCATTGACTTTCATTCTGCCATCCTTTTCTATTTTTCGTAATTCGTCACTTTTTATGTTTTAGTGACGAATTACGAAGTTTACATCAGTATAACAGAAAAAGGATGGATTCGTTTCAATTAGCAATCGGAGGTTGCCCCACTCAGAGGCAACCTCCTACCCCAAAATCACTTACAAATCCAGCGTCAAATCTGGCAGGTCAAAATCCTCCTCTACCGCCTGAAACCCCTCATCTGTGCTGCGCGAGCCATTGCGCATGGCCTCGCGTACCAACGGGGCTAGCGCCCCGTGAGGAGCCTTCTCCACCAACTCGATCAACACGTCATCTCGACCCGGCTTCAAGGTCAGATGGACCACCAGGTCGACCGTACCATCGGCCCGTTTACGCACTGGCATCGCCGCCTCCTTCCTTTCGTTGCAGCATCGCCGCATATTTCCACAGGCCGATGGCGTTCGTGAGAACAGGGTCCGCCGGCGTGAATACCGCTGCCCCGTGAGCAGCCAGCGCGGCCCTCAGCAAGTCTCCCAGCAGAAGGCTTCCCCCACCGCCTGGAATGACCGCTGTGAAGCGGCGTAAATTCGGCCACACGCGCTCGACGGCACCCATGATCTCGCCCAGCCAGGATTGCAGGTGAATTGGAGCCGGCTTGAGCCTCCCAGAACGAAGTTCAGCGTCCCACTCCACCGGGTCGCGCCCAGCAACGCTCCCATCCATCAAATCGAGCAGCCGGCGGCCCGCCCACGTCCCCCCCCCCACAAACCCCGGGGTTACTTTGCCACCCTGCAGGGCATACAGTTCCAGCGTATTCTGCCCAATATCCAGAACACCGATTTCGGCCTGGGTGTTGCCTTTACGAGCGTGCAGATCATCGTTAATCAACCAATCAGCATAAGCGCCCACTGGCTGGGGCAAGACTTTCACCCGCAGGATCGACAGCCGGTATTCACGTTTGCCAACTTCAAACAAGTGATCGCCCTTATAGGCTTTGAGGGCACTCATCACCGCGGCCGCCTGGGTCTCGTCTTGCAACAAGGGGACAGGTAGTCCAATCACCAAATGCCCGATTTCGTAGTCGCCAGGCTCAAGCACTTCGGCCAGGGCTGCATAGAACAACGCCTGCCGTCCCAGCGACGTGAGCGCTGAGAAATCCAGATTGTTTTCCGGTGTGTTCCAATTCCATGCTCCCGGCCCAACGAACAGATCATGCCCACCAAAGCGCACTTCTGTAGCATGTTGCGCCAGGCGCATACCGATGCCGGCCATGCCAAAGGTTCGACTGCGCGCCACCGCAGACTGGATCAACACCGATTTCGACCCCTGGCCATCCGGATCGTTTAAGCAAATTTTGGTGTTCCCATAGCCGGGATCCAAAGCAACAACTTGAATCATCGTATACTCCTTCCGTTGAGTGTCTCAACAGGTCGGAGCGCCAGACCCCCAGATATGCCGTGCCGTTAAAATGGGTTTTTATGTGCAATTCGTGTGCAATACACGTAAAAAACAGTGCACATACTGGATACAATGAACTCAAACCTGCCATATATGCTGATTTCTTGTACTTTTTAGACGCAATCAACGCCCTATACAGTACCCCAGAAAACTCTTAATCAGCAGGTTCAGGGTTCGAGTCCCTGGTGGATCACTACTTCTTGAGGGGAAACGCCACCCCATTCAGAGTCCGCCTAACAGCGGGCTCTTTTGTTTGGTTTCAGGGCCCCCCCTGCGGGGGGTGTTATTCGAGCCCCTGGTGGATCACTACTTCTTGAGGGGAAACGCCACCCCATTCAGAGTCCGCCTAACAGCGGGCTCTTTTGTTTGGTTTCAGGGCCCCCCTGGGGGGGGGGTGTTATTCGAGCCCCTGGTGGATCACTACTTCTTGAGGGGAAACGCCCCAGGCAATCTTAGAGAGGCTCAGATTCCTGGCGCAGCACGCCGCTGTTCATCCGAAAAACCACATCCATCTTCGGCAAAATAGACAGATCATGGGTTGCGATTACCACACAATACCCGTCCACATGCGCAAGTTGGACAAGAATGTCAATGATATTGCGGCTGTTCTCTTCATCCAGATTCCCAGTCGGTTCGTCCGCAAGCAGCAACCTGGAATCCATCGACATTGCTCGAGCAATGCCCACTCGCTGCTGTTCGCCACCTGAAAGCATATTTGGAAAACGATCCAAAAGCGCTTCAGGCAGCGCGACGCGCATGGCGAGCGCCCGCGCTCGGTCGCGGGCTTTTTGGCCCCGAAAACCGCGCAACTCCATTGGGTAAGTGATGTTTTCCGACACCGTTAACAGCGGAAACAGGCGAAAACTCTGGTAAATCATCGCCGCGCATTCTCGCCGATATTTCGCCAAATCCATAGTCGAGGTTGGGTTACCCTCAAACAGCACCTCTCCCGACCGGGGCACATCGAGCCCGGCGAGCAAGGAAAGCAACGTGCTCTTGCCACTGCCCGACTTGCCTACAATTGCATAAACTTTTCCCTGCTCAAAGCTGCAATTCACATGTTCAATGACATTCACCCGCTGAAATTGACTATTGTAGCTATACGAAACATCTCGCAGCTCTAGAATTTTCAACACGCCCTCCTCAATCTCTATCCAGCAGGATCGTCAAAACATTGGAATAGTTCATGATCATAACCGAAATCGCACAGCCGAGAAAATAACAAACAACGAATCCGCCGGTTAGTGTGAGATGAAACACTGACGGCTGTCCCCACGCAAGGCGCCAGGCCAACAAACCATTTGCTGTTCCAAGCAAGCACAGCATGCCCTGTTCAAAAAAGAAACTAAAGAATGAATGTGCCCGCGGAACGCCAAGACCACGCATCGTTGCGAATTCCTTCTTGCGACTCACCGTCAGTAAATACGAAGCGATCACGGAAATGACTCCAACCAGGACATACAGGAACGGATACAGCGTGTTAATATAACGAATCTGTTGCTTGACACTGGCAACAGCGTTGTTGAACGCCGCATCTTCCAACACGATAAACTCACGCACTCGACTCACCTTTTTAACCTGGGAGTAACCATATTCCGTAAGGTAATTTTTGAGTGGGATTAAACCCCGCGAGTCCGCGATGATGAAATTCGCGCTATTAAACACAGTTCGCCGAAGAGCGAATTCCTGTTCAGGGCCAATCGTATAACCCGAAGCAAATCTCTCGGCAGGCGCGCCGGCTGCTGCCTGTTCAGGTTCCCAAATCAACCCAGGTTCAAAAAACACCGCCAGCGGGGCGTAGATGGTGTCTTCGACACCTTGTTTTTCAAAAGCACCCACCACAACTAAATCAACATGGCGGAATATCTGCGCTTTATATTCCGGGCTTCTGAAAGTTTGATTGATAGCAACCCGGATCGTATCGCCAAGCGAGATCCCTTGGTCAGCCATGAAATCGGTTGTGACGATGCAACTACGTGCCTTGGGGTCATTCACCGGCACGGCAAGAACAGATTCATCGTAGCCATCCATAAAGGTCAGATCGATGGAGTTGGCGTAGAAGAATTCCGGCGCGGTGCGGATATTGTTGGTAGCGATTAGATCGGGACCGCGCAGGATGGACGCCTCGAGGGATTCAAAACCGAAGTATGAAGGTGGAACGTACAACGGGCCAATATTCGTATCGGTTCCATCTACCTTTTTGCTCACTCCGAGGTAATAATATGGTTCAGCAATTGAAACAAATAGTTCATTGAGCAGCCCGGTTCGATACAGGCTGCCGACGTCAAACGCATCCAACACCTGATTGCCTATTTGTTTCCCATTGATATCGGTGTAATAGCCCACGATAGCCGTATTATCGTAAATCGCATCAAGCTGTTCCTGATAACGCAGCGAAGTGGATGCGAGTTGCCCAAAGAACATTACGACAGATATCGCAAGAATTGGGACCACCATGCTGCGTGCGCCGCCGCGCGCGATGGATAACAAAGCGTATTTCAAGCTTCCGCCATGTAGACGCGATGTTCTCCCCTCTCTTTTGGGCCCTATTATTTTTTGTTGACTCGACCTGCCGTTCAAAAACGTGCCCACGGTAAACGCCAGGCAAGCGAGAACCGCGAGAAAGAACACCACAGCCCCTACTGACAAAAACAACTGCCACCCCAGTTCGGGCGCAAACTCCAACGTCCGTGAGATCGTTAAATTACCGTTGCTGTAGCGAGAATCGATCAACGCGAAGTTCGCGGCAGCCCCGGCAATCAAGTCAATGATCTTCCCATGCAGCCAGTACCCGGTCACCGAGCCTGCGACAGCCGCGACAAGCGCAACAGCACCGGAACTGAACAGAAAATAGCCTACCACCCGCTTTCTTCCCGTTCCGAGCATCAACATGGTTTCGCCCGTATCGCGCTGCCGGTAAACAAAAAGAAATCCAAACAAGAGAATGACTGCCAGTTCCACCAACAAGCAAACCCCCGTTGCAATTTTGGCTACCCTGAGGATCGTCTGGTAAGGTATGGCTACCGTCGAATAACCCTGATCATAAATAGTCAACTGAAATCGCTCGGGCAATATCGCATTCATCCGCGCAAAAAAATCGGGCGCATCTTCATTTCGGATGATGGCCTGGCCAACACTGTAACCCACCGGGAAGGGGGAGGAAGGCGCCCCAGCCGATTTCGGCACATACACATACCAGCTTTTGTCGTTCACGGTATTCATAATGCCAACAACGGTAAATGACGCGCGATAGGAAAAGCCATCCTCCACCCAATAACTATTGTAAATCCCTGGGTAGTTTGACACAGCCACGGACAGATCGATCGCATCGCCCACGCCAATGCCCAGACGCGCAGCCATCAGTTCCGAAATTACGGCAACCTGACTTCCCTGGGAATATTCAGCCTCTGTGAACGCCCGCCCATCGGTGATATACAACTCCTGTTGATGAAAAGGCAAAAGCGCCATGAGATTGTCTGTTCCCATAACCAGCACACTGTTATTGGTCACCGGCAAGGTCTTGGCGATATCTTCAAAAATCGAGGCTTCGGGAATTTCGTAATACTTCCCTGTTGAATCATCAGCCGTAATATCAATCATCCGAGGCGTTTCAACACCCCTGGCCGCAGCGATCGCATTATTAAACGAAGCTTTGCGTAGATGCAGCAGTGGCGACGCCCCATAATACACTTCACCAAAAACAAGGTAATAATGCCCTGGCTCAAACGTCCCAAAGTCTCCATCGATATAGATGATGGTATCTGCTTTCACTTTGAAAGAGTACAACGAATTCATCACAATCGCGTTGTAAAGGTTGTTGTCTTGATCGTAGCGCGCGTTACCTACCACCAACACCGACAACATTTTGTCGGGCATGAAATTATCGGTGCGCCAAAAACCATCCACAAAACCGAACGATCGGGTGGGCTCCTCCCACAACAACGTTGCCGTATCATCCGCTATCCTTGCGGAATCAAACGAAGCCAATGCCCTGTCCATCGCGGCGTCGTACCCACTGTCATCGGGGTAGCCCGTGCCCATATACTCTACCAACCCAATGGTGGTGTAAAAGCGATCAGCATCCGCAAGAAACTGATCTACAGAAGCCCAAACGCTCACAGCCAACGCGAGCGCCAATGTAAGCGCAGAAATGAGCAGCGCGAATAGCGTCGTTTTGCCTTTGGATCGGAGAATACTCCGTATGCTGTAGCGAAAAATCATGTTGATATCCAAACAAGCAAGGAATCTCTTACTAAGATCAACTGACAAGTTCCTGGGATCTGTCAGACCCATTATAAACGATCCTTTCAGTCATTACGAAGCATGGTTAATTGGGAATTGAATACTGCCACCCGTTCTTTGGGTTATACGGCAATTCCCAATGAACCCACAAAATTCCCAAGAACGCTCACAAAGATTTGTTATACTGTTACCAACATTCTGTAAAAGGTTATCCAGAGATTGAATCGTTTCACAGGACCACACAATGATTTTTATCAACGGTAGGTTTCTGACTCAACCAGCCACCGGCGTGCAAAGATTTGCTCGCGAATTACTCCAGGCTCTCGACAGCTTGTTATCCAATCGAATAGCTGCCCAAAGCCAGCTTCCTCTTAAATGCCTGATTCCACCTGACGCGGAAGACCATTCGCTGCCCAACTGGAAGAATATTCAAATCTCCAAAGTTGGCCGGCTCAACGGGAACGTTTGGGAGCAATTCGAACTGCCGTTTTACGCTCGAAGCGGACTGCTCATAAATTTGTGCAATATCGGTCCTGTTTTTCATAACCGCCAGATCGTTGTTTTGCATGACGCCTCAGTTTTTGCCATCCCCGAAGCATATTCAATCGCTTTTCGGGCAAAATACCGATGGATCATGTGGATTCTGGCTCGAACCGCAAAAAAGGTCTTCGCGGTATCGCAATTCTCCAAAAAAGAACTTGCTCGCTATTTAAACGTTCCCGAGGAACGATTCGACTTGATCTCGGAGGGGTGCGAGCACATCCTCAGAGTTACTTCCGATCCATCCATTCTCTTGAAGAACAACTTGCGCAGCAACGATTACTTCCTCGTGGTAGGCAGTTCCAGCATTCACAAGAATTTGGTGGCTGCTATCGAGGCGGTGGAAGCCAATCCTCAGGAAGCCCCTCTACTCGTGGTGGCAGGCGGCAATTTTTCCAAGGTGTTCTCAGCCTTCGATCGTATTGAAAGTGCTCAGGTGCTACACCTGGGATATGTCACCAACGAACAACTACGGGCGCTATACGAAAATGCCACAGGATTTATTTTTCCTTCCTTATACGAAGGCTTCGGCCTCCCGCCACTGGAGGCAATGATTTGTGGGTGCCCGGTTATCTGTTCGAATGCGGCCTCTCTGCCTGAAGTCTGTGGCGACGCGGCTCTTTATTTTGACCCCAAAAATTCGTTAGAGATCATTGCGCAAATCAACAAGTTGGTGGACGATACAGATTTACAGGCGCGGCTGAGAGAAAGAGGGTTGAAACAAGCCAGGCAGTTCACCTGGGATAAAGCAGCCCGGCAACTGGCGGAGGTGATTTTTAGGTAGGAAAAGAGATGGCCTCGATCAAAAGGCGTGTTCGTTATACAGCCGACATACTTTCAGGCCACTATCCACCCCTATTTACCGCTTCGATCCACAAGAATGACCCAGAAGGATTTGAAGAAGATAAACAAATCTAGCCACAAAGACCAGTTGAAAACGTAATACAAATCTAATTGCGTTCTTTCCTTAAAAGATAGATTACTCCGCCCATTCACCTGCCACCATCCGGCCAACCCAGGGCGCACATGGAGGATCAGGTCAGCCACTTCACCCAACTCATCAATTTCAGACTGGATCAAAGGCCGCGGACCAATCAAGCTCATTTCGCCGCGCAATATGTTTATAAACTGTGGCAGTTCATCCAGGCTGAATTTCCGAATCCACCTGCCAACCCGGGTAATCCGGCGGTCATTGGAAATCTTGTGAAACTCTTCCCATTCTTCGCGTATCTGGGGATCCTGCAGCATCTCTTTCAGGATCTGATCCGAATTGGTCATCATGGTGCGGAATTTATACAGGCGGAAAAGCTTCCGGTGACGCCCGACGCGTTCCTGTGTATATAGCACTGGGCCTGGCGAATCAAGCTTAATGAAAATTGCTAACACAAGATAAACAGCCAGAATAGGAGGCAGAAGGATAATGATGCACAGAATTTCAAATACCCACTTAATAAGGCGTTGGGTGGGACTAAAAAGAGATTGCCTGGAAATAATCGCAGGCGCTCCATTCAAATCTACAGGTTGCGCCATCATGGTTCCGTAGATATCGTTGTCCACCAAGAAAATCGTCTTCTCAAAACTCAAGCCAACCGATTGATACACCTGGGGGTAGTTCTCGCGCAGTTCACTGGTAGATGCCGCCAGGATATTGGTCTTGATATTTGAATCGTGAACAGCTCTTTGCATCTCAAGCGACCAGGGAAAAATTGGCATCTTGCCTGCGTTTCTTGACCGAACACTATCCAACGACAAACCTACCGCCGGACGAAAACCCAGGCGAGCGCAAGAAACCAGCCGTTTTCGCGTCGCAAGAATATCTTCTTCTAAGCCAATAATGACAACCGGCTCTCCCCACCAGGGAAACCTTGCAATCAGTTTGCGCACCAAGAAACGCCCGATTGAAATAATAATGATGGCAAAAAAGCTGCTCAGAATGAAAACCGAACGAGAGAAATTGATGTTTGCCCGCTGAATAAAAATAAAGACGCCGACGATCGCATAGGTGAGGGCAACCGCCTCGAAAACCTGCTTGAGCTCCATAACCGAAATTCTGCCTTGGCCTGGGTAAAGTCCCTTAATGGCCAGCATGATCACCGAAAATATTACGGTGACAAAGATCGTTCGAATTACCTGGGGGTCAAACAGGTTCTCGCCTAGATCGACAAAAAAGAAATATCGGGCAAGGGTGACAAAGCCTATGGCAACGACGAACCCCACCACATCATTCATTAATAATAACGAAATTTCAAGCCAACGTTTTCCCGCGATGATGTCTAGCTTATGGTTCGACAAATTCATCATTCGACCCTTAGGGTTCAAAGCTTTCGATATAAGCAATCAGTTGGTTTTCAAATTCCTTGAGGTCAAAACGCATGGCGTTTTGCCTGATCAAGCCGGGGTCAAATTCTAATGTTTCAAATCTCAGGATTGCTTCGATCACGGACTCTTCTGTCTGATGTTCAAAGAAGACCCCCGTCTCGAATTCTATCATAGATTCGAGCACGCCTCCCGCCTTGTAAGCGATGACCGGACGCCCACAGGCCTGTGCTTCCACCGGCACCATCCCAAAATCTTCATGGCTCGGAAAAATCAAGGCGCGACAGTTAGCGTAGAGATCACGCATTTGCTCATCGGTTGTTCGGCCTGTAAATTCGATCGTGCTCCCCGCGATTTTTTCCAGCTTGCCACGTTCCAGGCCATCCCCCGCCACAACCAACCTCCGCTTAAGGCGGTTGCAAGCCCGAATAGCCAGGTCCGCCCGTTTATGCGAAATCAAACGTCCAGCGTACAGGTAATAATCTCCAGGCTGGGATGAAATCTGATAAGCCTTCACATCCACTGGCGGATGGATGATCCGCGCTTCTCTGTGGTAGATATCATGTATCTGACTGGCGATGTTCCGGCTGTTCGTGGCAAGGTGGTCAATCTTGCGGGTACGTTCGATATCCATTTTACGCAAGATTGGCAGCAGCAGCCGCACCAGCGAAAGACTAGCCCGACCATAGGGAACGCTTTGTTCGCTGTAGGAGCCCGGTTTCCACAAGAAGCGCACGGGGTTGTGCAAATAACACAGGTGTGTTGTCGCCCGCGGGGGGCGGATATATTTTGCCAGGTAATTCGCCGATGAAATTACCAGATCATAGGCTGATAAATCGAGCAAAGAAAAACCCAAATACCAGAGCGGGTAAAGGCTCTTGAACTGCCTTTCGCTGCGAACTCCTCTTCCGAAGGGCAGCGTCCGAACTTCCTTGACCTTAAACTCGGGGAAGGTATTATCCGGAAGATAACCCGAGGTATATACGGGTGCGTCGGGAAAAATATTGCTTATCGTTAATGCGACCCGTTCCGAGCCCGCCGGAACAACCAGTGCATCATGGACAATAGCAATTCGTTTCTTTCCTTTAAGCCTCGACCTTTGATGGTCAATCATTGAATGTTCCATTCTCGGGAATTTTCAGCGGTAGTGATGGTTAATTGTAGCAGTCTTTCCCGCTACAAACCAATCTTTAAGACAATCATCCTGACAAGGGGTAACTACTTTGACAATGTCACTTTAAAGCAGCAGCTTTGCCATTCGCCTTTT
>CAYOHX010000060.1:0-27845 GCA_964403875.1 uncultured Anaerolinea sp.
CAAGCCCAGCCTTTGATTATTGGTTGTTAAAGTTCAACTTTTTGCAGTGGAGTCAGTGATATTTATTTTGGGGGTGTTTTTTCCGCAAAGCCGAAAAAACACCCCAAAAACATTACTTGCTAACATGCCGAGGGTAACACTCAGCGGCTGATATCTGTTTTGAGAGAATTCAGGCGGTGAAAGCGCGCGAATTCTCTCAAAAGTGGTGTCCTCGCCATAGCCCAAACGGATGGAATGAACAACCGCGCCATTGGTGAAAACGGCTGTTTCTACAGGATTGTTGTCACCGGTCGGCATTGGAGCAAATACAAACGCTCCTGACAAAACGAGCACTCCAAATCCACGGCCCAGCCCTGGGAGGCCTCGAGGCGCAGGGCCAGCAAGGCCAATGCCCGGATTTGCCCATCGTCCAGGGCTGGCTCGCCGCGCATGAGCCGCGGCACGGAAACCTGGCGGGTCCCTTCGGGGCAGGCTACGGTCATCACGGCTTTGTCGGCGATCAGACGCTCGGTGACGCGCAGGTCGTCTTTGTCCACCCGGTACAAATCGGGAGTTACCTGGCCGCCCACCAGGCTTTCACCAATGCCCCAAGCCGCGTTGATGATTATACAGCCGCGCTGGCCGCTGGTGGGGTCGGCGCTGAACACGACCGCCGAGACATCCGCCGGGATGAACTGCTGCACCAACACGGCTACCTCGCTGTCATCGTTCAGGCCGCGCGCCTGCCGGTAGGCGATTGCGCGCTGGGTGCGAGCCGACTCGATGCAGCGATCCACGGCCTCGCGCACCGCTTGCTCGCCGGTCACGTTCAAGTAGCTTTCGTGCTGTCCGGCAAAAGACGCCTCAAAGCCGTCCTCATCTACCGCTGATGAGCGCACCGCGACGGGCAAGGGCACTGCGCCGCAGCGCTGCCCCAACCGCCGGTAGGCGCGCCCCAGGGCCTCGGCGAACGGCTGGGCCAACGCGGCGCCCGCGTTGATGCAAAACCCTGGCGGCACCGGGTGGCGGGCTGCCAGCCGGGCCAGGTGAGCGGCTTTGCCGCCCACGCGCCGCGGATTCTGTGAAAGAGATGTTCCTAAAGCGCAAATGGTCATGGCTCACCTCATAAGATGGTCACTGTGCCGTGGTCGCCATCCACCTCGACCATTTGCCCATCCCGCAAGGAGCGCGTGGCCGAACCCGTGCCCACCACCGCCGGAATGCGGTACTCGCGCGAAACTACCGCTCCGTGAGAGAGCAGCCCGCCCGCGTCTGTAACCAGCCCGGCGGCGATCAAGAACAGCGGCGCCCAGGGTGGGGCGGTAGTGGTGGTCACCAGGATTTCTCCGGGCTGCAGGCGGTAGGAATCCTCCAGATTCAGAATAACCCGCGCTCGCCCGCGCACTTTGCCCGCCGAGCTGGGCTGACCCCGCAACCTGCCGGCTTGATCTTCCTGCGGCTGGGCTTCTTCGACGTAACAGCCCAGGTATCGGGCCATGCGCAGGCCGTCGACCGAGTAGATGGACAGGGGCCGCTGCGGACGCGTGCCCAATTCATCTGGCGCGGGGCTTGCGGCCCAGCGGGTCACCTCTGCCCGCCGCCGGGCTGCTGTTTCGCGTAAATCCATTCGCGAACCTCTCAACAAGCCGCGCAGTTCGCCAATGGTGATATAGAATACGTCCTCCGCTTCACCCAGGCGTTCCGCGGCTGCCAACCGCCGCCCACATTCCAAGATCACCCGCCGGACCCAGCCAAAGCCGTTGAAATCGATCCAGTAGGTATGGTCTTCGCTGAGCACCAGGGCAGTTTGGGCCGCCGCCAGCAGCTTCTCGAAGCGTTCCAGGATGGGACGCGGGTATCCCGCCAGGCGAGCGCGAGCGGCTGCCACGGCTTGCTCGCGCTCGGCGGCGGCAGCGCGCAGCCGGTCGGCGGGATCTTGCCCGGGGGCGGAGAGGTACTGCTTCAGGTTGTGGAAGATGGGCGCGGGGTTCTCGCTCCAACTGGGGTAGCCCCAATCCCACAGGTCACTGCGCTGGCCGAAGCTGTGTTGAAAGTTGCGCAGTTCAGTCAAAAAGGCTTGCCCTTGCGTTGTGGAGCGCAGACTCAGCTCGATTTCCGCGGCAGGCAGGTTGGCGATTGCCTGGCGCACGGCCTCGGTTTGATTGGCCTGGCGGCTCAAGCGCCACAGCGCTTGCCCGATGCGCAAGGTTTGGTTTTCAAAGCCTTGCAGCAGGCGGTGGGCATCCAGGCTGGTTTGGCCTTCAAATAAGTCGCAATAAAACCGGGCGAATTCATCCAGCGCCCACCAGATGGGCGGGCCCATCCAGTAATGGATTTCATAGATGCGCGTGGCGCGTTGGATGGTTTCATCCAGGTGAACAGCCAGCATATCGAATGAGGCTCCGGCCAGGTCAAACTGCTCCCAAAAACGCCAGGCTGACTGTAAATCGGGCAGCCATTCGCCCTCCCAAAGAGCGCGCAGTCGGAAGGCCGCTGAGCTGACTTGCTCGTGATTGAAGCGAACCCGTGCTTCCATTTCCTCGGGCGTGCCGGTGAAAGGCACAACACGTGAGTAGTTATAGCCGTTAAATTGAACATCCCGGCGAGCCAAAATGGCCTCACCGTATACCTCCACGGTGCGGGCGCGTCCGGCTCCAGCGGTGAGAGCGGCAAAGCTGGAGAACATGGGGGTGATGGGCTGGGGGTTGTGTTCCCGGTCGCGCGTCCAGTGATAGGCGGCGTCGGCGGGATCGGTCCAGTGGACGGGAAAATTGGCGGGCGGGACAATTACGGTCCCGGCGGGGGCGAGGGTGGTCATGGGTTCCTCCTGATTGCATCATTGAGCACATTCAGGATAGGATACGCAGCCGTCCCACGCCAGGGCTGACTTCCCACGTGGGCTGGGAAGTTTACGGCAGGTAGACGATGAAGGAACCGTAACTAATTAATCAAAGGTATCAGGTATTTTCCTGGGGTCTTCTTGCCATCACCCCATTCTTCTGGTAGTGCTGGAACAGCGCCCCCCAGCGGGTGGTCTCTCGCCAGTGCCGGGCAATGCCTTTGTATTTGAGCGGCCAGTACAGGCCGTCTTGCTCGAATTCGCCGATGGCGGTCGGCACGATGACGAAAGGCGTGCGGAAGAGCAGTTTTTGCAGGAATTTGGTCGGGCCATACCAGGACATCCAGGCCAGGAAGGTGTGCGTATTGCGGGCCACGCGGAAATGCCAATTCTCGCCCGAAACATCGTCACCGACCAGTTCGATCTCACGCGGGTCGCCAATACCCAGGCCGTTTTCATGGGCCAGGCGGATATACTTGATGCTCAGGGGGTCGAAGCCCATCAGTTTGGCTGCCACCGCGTCGATGGCGACCTGATCCGCGGAGGCCAGGATCACGTTCTTCTCGATTGGGTCGATGAGGCGCGGTCCGCCGCCATCCCCGGCAGTGGTGCCGTCCATCACGGCGAACAGTCCGGGGTGAATTTCTTTCTGAATGGCCAACAGGTCTACCAGCGTCTCGTGGATCCAGGTGTGCGTATAGTGGCGGTACTTGCTGAGCAACCCGCCAAAGGCGTTCTTCATGGCCCCGGTTGTGGTGGTATACATGTGCGTCTTAACCGTGGGCAGGTGCAGAATGTTCTTGCCAACGAAGTAATCGGGGATGTGGATGCCTTCGGGGTAGATGTGATCGAGCGCCAGCATGCGCGCTTTGGGTCGGTAGGGAATCCAGGTCATGTCTTCGGGCCTGAAGTTGTATTTGACCGGCAGTTCGTAATTGCGGAAGATGGGCACATAGCCATTCAGATCTTCACCCTTGAATGCATTGGTCACCACGGTCTGGTTTTGTACGCAGACCATGTTCGGGAATCCGGCTTCTTTCAACGCCAGGATGACGCCTTCCAATTGCCAGGGGGTGGTGTTGGCGCCTGGCATGGGGAAATGCCAGGTGATGTTATCCTTGAGAATGGTCGTAGCAGAGGAATCCAGGGCTTGATTCATCCCGCCCAGTTCGCACAGGCGGGCATAATCTTCCAGAACGCTTTCTGGTTTTGTGTACAGTACAGCTACTTTTGCTTTGGTTGTCATGCGGAACCTTCCCGTTACGGTTCTCCAGGAATGCTGGGGTCTCGCATTTTGAGAAATTTACCAAAATGGGGTTTCTACCCTGGCAACTCCCAATGAACCGCGAATATTCCCAGGTTCTCCTGGGTGAATTTTTGATATAATACTGATAAAAACCATCCAAATTCGAGGAGAACAATGGCCTTTGACCGCTTTGGCCGCAACATCCATTATATGCGAATCAGCCTGACAGATCATTGCAATCTGCGCTGTGTTTATTGTATGCCCGAAGACATGACCTTTCGGCCCAGCGCGGAGTTGTTGCAGGATGACGAGCTGATCCGATTAATGCGCCTGTTCACCTCGTTAGGTTTCGACAAATTTCGCCTGACCGGCGGCGAACCCACCGTGCGCGCCCACATCGTCGAGCTGGTGCGCGAGATGACAGCCCTGCCGGGCGTGCGCTCCATGACCATGACCACCAACGGCGTGCTGTTGGGCAAGCTGGCGGCTCCGCTCAAGGCGGCGGGTCTCCAGCGCGTCAACGTCAGCCTGGACACGTTGGACCCTGACCGCTTCAAACGTCTCACTCGCTGGGGTTCGTTGGAGCAAGTTTGGGAGGGCATTTTGGCCGCCGAGCGAGCCGGGCTGACCCCGGTGAAGATCAACGCGGTGGTGGTGCGTGGGTATAACGATCAGGATGTGCCGGATTTGGCTAGCCTGACGCTGAAGTACCCGTGGCAGGTGCGTTTCATTGAGATGATGCCCTTTGCTGGGGCTACCGAATTGCAAAAGAAACAGGTGGTGACCCAGAAGGAGTTGCTGGAACGCATACAATCCGCCCTGGGGCTGTTGGAACCGGCCAACAACGGCGAGTTGGATGGCGAAGCGCGCTTGTTTCGCTTGCCGGGAGCGTTGGGCGAGGTAGGCTTTATCTCCTCGGTCAGTGTGCCGTTTTGCGCGTCGTGCACCCGCGCCCGCCTGACGGCGGATGGCAAGCTGCGCCTGTGCCTGCTGCGCGAGAAAGAAGTGGATTTGCTCACCCCTCTGCGCGCGGGAGCTGGCCTGGAGGAGCTGCGTAAGCTGGTTTTAGACGGGGTCTGGCACAAGCCCTGGGGACATGGTTTGGCCGAAGGTCAGGTAGCGCTGAACCGGGTCATGTCCGAGATCGGGGGCTAAACCTTCAAAGAGGTATTGATCCGCCGATGTCGCGAATTCCAGGATAGCTCTAAATCAATTTGACGCCCACTTTTTGGGCCACTTCGCGGATATATTTCACCGCCAGATCGTAATCCTCGGCGCGCTCGAGATGCTCCACCATGAGCGGCATCTGTGGGTTCAGGGCCTCCAGTTCGGTCAGCAGGAGGGCGTAATCCAGGTTGCCCAGGCCGGGGCGGACCTCGTCCAGGCGCGTGGTCAGGGTTTGCCCCAGGAGAGTGTCTTTGGCATGCACCGACTTGATGCGCGGGCCTAGGCGGCGGATGAATTCGCGCATGTGAGCGCCGTTGTGAAAATAGCGCTCCGGGCTGTTCACCAGGTTCACCGGGTCATAATGCACCCCGAAAGCGGGTCGGTCAATGGCTACCACCAGGCGTTCGTAGCTTTCCACTGAGTCGGGGTACATCCAGGGCATGGGCTCCAGGGTGTAGAAGGTGTTGGTTGGCTTCACCGCGTCGATGATCTTGCGAACGGTCTCTACAATCAGTTCGAAGGTGTCTTCGGTCAGGTCGTCGGGGTGGGGACCATCCCATTTGGGTCCTCGAGACCCGGCAATATTCACGCAGCAGCGTGCGCCAATGCTTTCGGCCAGCGCCAGGCGTTCCTGGATGTAGGTGATGTTCTTGCGCGCTTCGGCCTCATCTCGGCTGAGCGGGTTGCACCAGGCTCCCACTTCGGCAATGATCAGGTTGTTCAACAGCGCCGCGCGGGCGTATTCTTGCGCCTCGGCGATACTGGCCACGTCGGGGCAATAAGCCGCGCCGTAACCAAGTTTGCGGTGCGCCGCGGCCCATTCCTCTGGGCTGGTGGCAGTGATATAGAGGGGTGCTCCAAGTCGCATGATATCCTCCCTTTGAACAGTTCAGCGATAGCAGGTGAGTTCTTGCATCCATTGTACACCGGATCGATGGTTTGTCGAATGCCGGGGTCTCCCCGAGTTGCTGGGAGGAGGAGGCACGCAATGAGGAGCGTGAGGGCGACGAAGCCGCTGAATTCTCTGAAAAAGCGACTCATCCCGGACTCACGTTAAGTATGTCACTTGACTTCTAAAAAGGGGGTGCTATATTGAATTTAACGAGAACAATCTTGATCGATATATGGGGTGTTTTATGGCTACCTCAACTCGCCGGAAACATATCGTAGATCTGGATCATTACACCGTTCTGGCCCCCATCCCGCCCTTTGTGGACGTGATTTTGCAGACGAATCAGATCAGCCCACAGGAGTATGATGTGATCGCGGCGTTGGCAGCCAGCTATCCCAATGACCCGCGCATGGTGAAAATGGTTCGCAAGGCCGGGGATGCTTCGGGAAAGGTCCCATACCTCATCGAGTACGGCGAAACCCAGGCCACGATCTTGGATGCCCTCCGCGATGTGGCTGCGCCGCACGCCGCGAGTTTGAAAAAATTGCCGGGGCCGCTCCAGGCGACCATTCACACCTTGTTATCCATCAATATGGTCCCTCGTGGGTTTGAGCTGTTTGGAATCCCGGCATTATTAGAGATCAACCGTATTCAGAAGGAAATCACGGATACTCTCCGCGGCATGATGGCTGGAAGAAAACTGGCGCAGGAATATCACGATAGCGATCAAAGGGCTTTGAAGTCGCTGGATGAGAAATGGCATAAAATCCGGGAAACCTCGGTTGCCTGGCCTTTCATCCAATCTCTCCCCGAACACTCTCAGATGCAGTTCATCCCCAAGTATTACGAGGATAATCTGGTAGCGGTGCGGGAAGTGTGTGTGATCGTTGACTCGCCCTATGCGCTGGAACTAAAAAATCTCACGCCGCCCATCTTGCAAAACCCGCTGCCCCTGAACGAAGACGCGCCGGCGACCGGGTCGGTGGATTGGCTGCTGCGGGTGGTGGGGAAGGTTGGACGGCATTTTACGCGCGCCATGTTGGAGATCATCGTCAAACATCTGGAGGCGGAACGGGTCCACCTCAGTTCGCATGATTATGATCGAATTAATTATGAAGCCCAGGACGCGCTGCGCTTGTTTGACGAACGGAATCCCTGAAACCCCAATTGAGGCTGCGTGGAGCGCTTCGCGCCTATGTTCGTCCCATAGTCGAGAATTTACTTCCCCGCCTAACTGACCGTCCGTTGGATCCAGGCCCAGGCTTCTTCCATAGCCTGCCGAGCCGGGCGAGCTTCGCCCAGGCCCAGCTCTTGCGCGGCCTTGCCGCGGTCATAGAAGAAGAATCTGCCCGCCAACCGTAGCAGGGTGGGTTCCACCGGAATATCCAGGTAGTTGCGCAGCGAGTTGACCGGCCCGGCCGCGGCACGCAGCAGCCCGGCTGGCAGCACGTTGGTCGGGCCCGGCACGCCCACCACCTCGGCGGCCATTTGCAACATGGCCAGGAAACTCAAGTTTTCGCCGGCCAGGATGTAACGCTCTCCGCGCCGCCCGATGCGCAGCGCCGCCAAGTGGCCTTCCACAACGTCGGCAATATGCACCACGTTGATCCCGCCCTCCACAGCCACGTTGAGCTTGCGCGCTGCCAGGCGGCTGAGAATGGAGGTGGCGTCGCGGTAGCGGTCGCCCGCTCCATAGACTACGCTAGGGTTGACGATCACGGCGTCCAGCCCCTGAGCCACCGCCTTTTGCACCTCCAACTCGGCCAGGTATTTGGCATAGCCATAGGGGTAGTGGTCGGGGCGAAAGTTCCAGGAGTGATACTCATTCAACAGGGAAGGTTTATTGTTGGCGGGCACGCCCAGGGCAGCCACCGAACTGGTGTGCACCAGCCGCCGCACGCCGGCGCTGCGCGCCGCCTGCATCACAGCTCGTGTGCCTTCCACGGTCACGGCATATTGCTTGCCCACCTGCCCGCCGCCCATCCAGGCCGCCACGTGAAACACAGCCTCGATTTCGCGCATGGCGTTTTCCACGCTCTCAGGCTGAGTCAGATCGCCCAAGGCGTGTTCCACCTGCAGGTCTTCCAATAGGCTCAACGGGCTGGATGGGCGATGAAAGGCGCGCACTTCATGACCTTCGGCAACCAGGGCGCGGCACAGTTGCGAACCTATGAAACCGGTCGAGCCGGTTACCAAGATTTTCATTGCAGCCACTCGACGATCAGCGCTTCGCCTTGCCCCACGCCCACGCACAGGGTGGCCATGCCATAGAAGGGGCGCGGCATGAAGCGGGCCCGCCGCCGCATCTCGTAGAGTAATGTGGTTAGAATCCGCGCGCCGGAGCAGCCCAGGGGATGTCCCAAGGCAATCGCCCCGCCGTTGACGTTGACCATCTCGGGCGACAGGTTGAGCTCGGCCATCACTGCCAGGGCTTGCACGGCGAAGGCTTCGTTCAACTCCACCAACCCCAACTGGTCAATGGACAATCCCGCCCTGGATAGGACCTTGCGCGCCGCCGGAATGGGCCCCAGGCCCATGATCCGCGGGGGCACGCCTGCCGCAGCCGAAGATACAATGCGAGCCAGCGGCTGCAACCCCAGTTGGGCGGCTTTCTCGGCGCTCATCAGCAGCAGGGCCGCAGCCCCGTCGTTGAGTCCTGAGGAGTTGCCCGCGGTCACGCTGCCGTCTTTGCGGAAAGCCGGTTTGAGGCGAGCCAGCGACTCCAGGGTCGTGTCGCGGCGCGGACGCTCGTCGGTGGTGACCAGCACGGGCTCACCCTTCTTCTGTGGAATGGACACGGGTAGAATTTCTTCGGCAAAGCGCCCCTCATCCTGGGCCGCCACGGCCCGGCGGTGACTTTCTACGGCGAACGCATCCTGCGCTTCGCGTGGGATGCCCGTCTGCGCGGCGATGTTTTCGGCGGTTTCGCCCATTGCCTCGGTGCCGTAGAGGGCTTCCATGCGGGGGTTGGGATAGCGCCAACCCAGAGCGGTATCATAAGCGGTCAGGTTGCCAAAAGGGAACCCCCCTTCGGCTTTGGGCAGCGAGTAAGGGGCGCGAGACATGCTCTCTACGCCGCCCGCCAGGAAGATGTCGCCTTCGTGGCAGCGGATGGCGCGAGCGGCCTGGACCACGGCATTCAATCCCGATGCGCATAGCCTATTGATGGTCGCGCCGGTCACTTCCACGGGAAGTCCCGCCAGCAGCGCCGCCATGCGGGCCACGTTGCGATTGTCCTCCCCGGCCTGGTTGGCGCAGCCCAGGTACACCTCTTCGATCAAGGCCGGGTCCAGGTGATTGCGCTCCACCAGCGCAGCCAACACCAGGGCTGCCAGGTCGTCGGGGCGAACGCGGGCCAGGCTGCCGCCCAACGCCCCAATGGGGGTGCGCAGGGCATCTATGATAACCACTTCATTCATGGGTTTTCTCTCCAGCGATGATAGTAACTCGATTTTACACCGAAAACTTGAACCCTTCCCCAGAATCCATGCTCTCCGGTATACTTTATTTTGCGCCAGAGACCTGACGCGTGTTCTCTACCTTTTGACCTGTGATTCTTGAGAGAACCATGACCGAAGAATCAACGATGACCTTTCGCGAGATGAACCTGCGGGTATTCCAGGGCTTGCCCCTTCCGCACGTTTTTTTTCAGCCGCGCTTTGAGCCCTGGTTTCACTGGCACAAGCTGTTTGGGCAGTTGCCGCCGCACTATCCCCAACAGGATGTGCGCGAATTGTATGATGATTTGGGTGTCTCGATGCGCTATGTGGCTTACTATACGGGGGCTGAAACCCCGGTTGTCACCCATTACAGCCCGGCGGTGAAGATGACCCGGCATTTCGAGGATCGCAGCGGAGTGTGCGTCTACCATACCCCCTACGGCGACCTGACGGAGGGCTTCAAGAAGACCCTGGATGAGGAATGGCGGACGGTGGAATTTCCTGCCAAAAGCCTGGACGACCTGCGCGCCCTGCGTTGGTTGATTGAGAATTCCCGCCTGTCTTTTTCACCCGAAAATTTTCTCGCCGGCAGCGATTATGTTGGCCCGCGCGGCGAGCCCCAGTTTTATCTGCCCAAGAGCCCTTATCAGGCTCTGGCTCAGGTGTGGATGAAGCTGCCCGATCTGATTTATGCGTTGGCGGATGCTCCGCAAGAGATGGAAGAGATCATGCGCGTCATTGATGATTCCTATGACGCCCTCTATGAGCAGATTTGTGCTTCCGGGTTGGTCAAGATCATCAACCTTGGCGAGAATCTGCACGAAGCGCTCTTTTCGCATCGCTACTTTGAGAAGTACTACCTGCCCTGGTATGAGAAACGCTGTGGTCAACTACGCCGGGCGGGCATTTTCTCGCACATCCACATCGATGGCTACTTCCACTCGCTGCTCAAGTATCTCAAGGATTTGCCTTTTGATGGTCTGGAGGCCCTCACCCCGCTGCCGCAGGGAGATGTGAGCCTGGAAGAAATCAAAGAGCATTTGGGTGACAAGATTTTGATCGACGGCATCCCGGCAGTGTTGTTCATGGATACTTATTCACGGGAGCAATTAATGGAAACCACCGAAAAAATCGTCCAGATGTTTGCCCCGCGGCTAATTCTGGGCGTGTCCGATGAAGTTCCCGAGGGAACCGGGCCGGAAAGCATTGAACGGTTGCGCCTGATCGCGGATTGGTGCCGTAGGACGCCTCTTGATTTATGAATGCGCCGCTAACCCCGCTGCAAATTTGGACGATGGCTGCTCGCCCGCGCACGCTTCCCGCGGCAGTGGCTCCTGTGGTGGTGGGCTCGGCCCTGGCCTTTTTCGATGGCGGCTTCCGCCTGGGACCGGCCCTGGCCGCGGCATTGGGCGCGCTGCTGCTGCAAATTGGGGCGAACTTTGCCAACGATGTTTTCGATTATCAGCACGGCGCCGACACCAGTCTGCGTACCGGCCCTACCCGCGTGACCCAATCGGGGCTGCTTTTGCCTCGCCAGGTCAAACGGGGCATGGTGGTGGTGTTTGGGCTGGCGGCGCTGTGCGGTGTGTACCTGATCTATGCTGCCGGATGGCCGGTGGTGGTCATCGGGCTGCTGTCCATCCTGGCGGCGGTGGCTTACACCGGCGGGCCGTATCCCCTCGGGTATCACGGGTTGGGTGAGGTATTTGTCTTTCTATTCTTCGGTATAGCGGCAGTGGGCGGAACGTATTTCGTCCACACCCGCGCGATCACGGCGGCAGCGCTGGCGGCCTGTATACCCATCGGCTGCCTGGTGGTGGCTATTTTGGTGGTCAACAACCTGCGGGATGTTCCCACCGACCGTGTCACGGGCAAGCGCACCCTGGCGGTACGCTTTGGGGTGGCCTGGACGCGCAAAGAGTATGTCGCCTTGTTGGCGGTGGCGTATTTGAGTGTGTTTCTGCTGGGGTTGTCCAACTTGCTGCCGTTGTGGGTGGCTTTGAGTTGGCTGTCACTGCCCCAGGCCGTGCCCCTGGTGCGTAGTATTTACAAGGATGAAGGGCGCGCCCTCAACCGCACGTTGGCAGGCACGGGACAGTTGGAACTGTCTTTCTCGCTCTTGTTTGCGTTGGGACTGGTGATTGCGAAGCTGAGCAGTCACATTTCTTCTTGGTCACTACCCTAGCCGAGTCAAAAACTTCGTAGGTCGGTTTGAGCGGGTCATCGCGAGTTGAAATAACCCGGTCAAGGCAGCGAAAACCGACGATCCAGGTCACTACCCTAGCCGAGTAGGTCGGATTGAGCGAACGGGCCATTATATCTGTCAACCCAGGCGTAAGCGAAATCCGACAATCTGGGTGATACGGGCTATTTTTTCTTGGTCAACACCATAGCCAGCGGCACGCCCCCGGCGGCGACCAGGATTCCCGCGATCAGTACGGCCAGCATATACTCCGGCAGCACATTCCACGCCCACAAGGCGTAGGGGAAGATGAAGAGCAGCATGACCGCCGGGATACCCACCAGCGGCAGGAGCAGCCCTCCGGCTTTTTTGCGGATCACGCGAATGATGCGCAGGGTGGCATTCACGGCCAGCCACAGCCCAGCCACCAGCGTGACCAACATGGTGATGGCGGAAAAGTAGCCCGACACAAAATCGGGGTGGCCCATGAACACCGCCAGCGCCAGCACCACCCAGCCGATGACCACCAGGATCACCTGCCAGCGGGTCCGGTCCGAGGCCAGGGTGGCCGTGTTCCACCAGGCCACCGCCACCAGGAAGGCCAGCAAGAACTCGAAAGATAGGAGCGTCAGGAAGCCCACAAAGCCATCTTCGCGCAGGGCGGCGTGGCGGTATTCGCCCACTGTCACCCAGGATTGGTTGCCGCCTTCCTGCACCAGGATCACGCCGTCCGTGCCCATTGCCAGGAGCAAAGTTCCGCTTTCCGGCACGATCATCGCGTCCAGCGGCCCGGAGAGGTGATCGAGGTTGGTAGATTCAATCTGGCTGCGGTAGCGTTCTTCGGCCTGGCTGGGCTGCGCTGGCAGCGCAATCTCGCTCCACCCGCTCGCGTTGGGTCCCTTCCACTCGACCTTTTGTCGGATGGTGATGCGGTATTGGGTGTTGTCCGGCGCGGTGATTTCCATCACCGTGCCCTCCTCGCGCATTTCGCAGCGCTCGGCGGGAGATTGCTCGCTGAAGGTCCAGGCGCGGCCACCATCGCTGCTAACATAGCTGGTGTAATAGGTTTGCCCGTAAATGCGTTGGCCTTCCTGGGTGAAGCACATCACGCCGTAGTCGGGCGCGGCGGCGTCTGCCACCCCCACCAACAGGGTCAATGCGGCGAGGAGCGGCTCCCAGCGCAGCCGCGGAGGCCGCGCAGACTGGGCCTCGCCTCGGAATAACAACCAGGCTGGGATAAGCAAGAAAGGCAATAGGAGCAGATCGCTGGGATCGGCCACCGCCCGCAGGCGCTGCCCACTCAATCCGACCAACCAGGTGTTGGTTGTTGGAGACAGTTTCAATAGGATATACCCGGCGAGGGTGCATGCCAATGCAAACCCTCCCGTCAGTTTCCAACGCCGTGGCAGGATCCAGGCCAGCCCAGCGGCAAACAACAGCGGCCAAATGACCAGCGCACCGGCATCGCTGAGCTTGCCTGTCCACCAGGTGGGGGCATGGGCGCGCAGCACGAAGTCGTTGAGCATGATCAAGGCCGCCGCGCCCAGGCTCAAGGGGCTTGCTAGCAGCCGGATGGCTTTTCGGAAACCGGTATTCATAGGTGCCTCCCCGTTGCCCGGCCTGCCGCGGGCGCGCAGACCTGGCCTATGGCTGCTGCCAGCGACAAAAGCGCTTTTCCAGCCAATCGACAAAGAAGTATAGGCTCAATCCTAACAGGCTCATGGCGACTACGCCGGCGTACATGGCCGGATAGTTGACCAGCGTGCTGCCCTGTAGATATATATAGTACCCTAATCCCAGGCGGGTGGCAAACAGCTCGGCAACATACAGCACTGCCACCGCCGTGCCCACCGATTGGCGCAGGGCGGTGAGGATGCCGGGCAGGCTGGCAGGCAGGTAGACGAAGCGAAACAGCGCGCGCCGCCCGGCTCCCAGGCTGCGCACAGATTGCAACAACTCGGGGCGAATGGCCGCGGCTTGATCGCGCACCAGAACCAGGATTTGAAAGAAGAGGATCAAGAAGATCATCACCACTTTGGGCGCGTCGCCGATGCCGAAGAACAGCACCACCACCGGCAGCAACACCACCTTGGGAATGGGGTATAGCAGGTAGATCACGGGCGCGAAGATGCGGTCCAGGCGCTTGCTTTGACCCAACGCCAGCCCAGCCGGCCAGGCGGTAATCAACGCCAGCGCGGTTCCGGCGGCCACGCGCCCCAGGCTGGCCAGGAAGTTGATCACCAGATCGCCGCCGATCAATTCATCGTAGAAGACTCGACCCACCAGCAGAGGCCCCGGCAAGATGGGACGGTTGACCAACCAGGCAGCCAGTTGCCAGATAACCAGAATTCCTACCACCGCCAGGAGTACGTCACGGCGTTTCATAGGGTGGCCTGCAACTTTTGCCGCAGATCACGACACATGCTCACATATTCACTGCTGGCGCGGTAATCGGGCCTAGCCGCGCCAGGGTTGTCCACTACCAACGGTTGCCTGTTGGGACGTTCGCCCAACACGAGGATTTTCTGCCCCAGCACCGCCGCCTCTTCAATTGTGTGCGTAACGATGACCAGGGTCAGCTTTTGCTCGGCCCATAACTCCAGCACCAAGTTTTGCAGCCCTTCGCGGGTGGGCGCGTCCAGCGAGGAGAAGGGCTCGTCCATCAGCAGCAGGTCTGGCTCCAGGACCAGGGTGCGGGCAATGGCCGTACGCTGGCGCTGCCCCCCCGAAATGCGCCCCGGGTAGCGCTCGGCGATTTCTTTCAAACCCAGGCGCTCCAGCCAGGGCTCCACCGGAGCAGGCTTGAACTCGCGCGGGGTGTGGATATCATCTGGGCCGTAAAATTGGCGCACGCGCAGCCCCAACGCCACATTTTCTCGCACGGTGGCCCAGGGGAGCAGGCCGTAATCCTGGATGATCAGGCCAGTGTAGGGCCGCGGGCGGGTGAGAGGTTTGCCGTCCACCAGGATACGCCCCGCGTTGGGCTGGGTCAACCCGGCCAGCAGCGAGAGCAGGGTGCTCTTTCCGCAGCCTGACTGTCCCAGCACGGCCCAGGCTTCTCCGGATTGGACGGTCCAATCGAAGCCAGAAAAAATGGGGGTGCTGTGCCCGTAGGCAAAGGTCAGGGCTTCAACCTGGATCATGCGCGCTCACGGCATCCTTATTTAGGGGAGCAAGCTCGCGTTGACGCAGTCGGCGTACTTCACATCCACCGCCAGCAGGCCTTTCTCTTTGGCCCAGGCCAGAGCGTCGGAGAACTGCGCTTCGCTGGGCACGCCCGCCGTGATGAATTGGGGCACATCAAAGCTCTCGGCCAGGGGCGGAGGCAGCAGCTTCTGCTCAATCATCAAGGGGCGGTACTGGTTGCCGTTGGCGTTGATTAACGCCACGGCTTCTTCGATGGCCTTCAAAAAGCCTTGAATGACCTGAGGATTTTCATCGATCACCGCTTTTCGGAAGGAATACACGCTAAAGCTGTAATCGGGGTGGCTGGTATCGTCCAATATATCCACAGCGCCTTGCTGCATTTGCAGTGAGGCCAGCGGGTCGGGCAGGGTGGCGGCTTTCAACTGGCCGTTACCCAGCAGGGCCACGCGGTCGGTGATGCTGGGAACCGAAACCGTTTGGATCTCACCCGGCGCGAAACCTTCGGCTTGCAGCAAACGGTCGGTCAGATAGGCGATGACCGTGCCATCCGAGACACCAATGGGCACGCCTTTCAAATCTGCTACCGAGGTAACTCCACTGTCCTTTCCTGCCAGAATGCGGAACAAGGGCGAGCCGCTGGTGGCGGCGCGGGCAAAGCGCACGGCTTGCACAGTTGGGGTTTCTTTGTTGAAGAACATGACCGAGACGATCTCGTTGACCATGCCGTCGGCTTCGCCCGCGGCAATCAACTGGTCGCGCTCTGGGCCCGAGGCCACCGGGATCAACTCGATCTGCACATTATTTTGTTCAAACAGGCCTTCTTGTTGGGCCACGTAGAGGGGCATGGTGTCCAGGACCGGAATCACGGCGATCCGCAAAACCTGGGTTTGTTGCGCTTTGGGCGCGCAGCCGGCAACGAGCGCGGCGAAGATCCCCGCCAGGGTAATGATGGAGAGAAGGCGATTTTTCATGGTTCGCACCTCCGCGAATACGTAAAGGATGACCGGGAATGACCGGTAGTCTCGATTATAACTTGAATAGTAATTGCTCAGAGGGTGGGAAAAGTGGCTCTCTAGGAGTTGTCGTGGTAGGTCCCAATGAGTCGGAAAAGTCCCTGAATCAGGCTGCTTCGAGTAGTACCTTTGAATACAATTTACCTAACAATTTCTTTACAACCGCTGTAGAAGGCCGGTTGCCGGGCCTCGTCAGCTTGACACGAAAGTGCCCCTGTGTTAAATTTGTATTGGACTATATTTAGCAATAATTTGCGGGCCATCCTAACCTTAAGAAAGTCTCAAATGCAAGTCAAGGAGTAGCCCGCGGGAAATTCCGAAAAGGAGTGCCACCTTGACCAAGTCACGCACGCAAAGTATGGTTGATCGTCTCCGCGAGCTGCAAGCATCCTCGCCGGACATTGAGGCTTCGGCAGTCGTAAGTGTGGACGGCTTAACGATTGCTTCCGCACTCCCGCAAGGTGTTGAGGAAGACCGCGTATCCGCGATGTCCGCCGCCATGCTCTCATTGGGCGAACGCATTGCCAACGAACTGGGTCGCGGTTCTTTGGATCAGGTTTATATCAAAGGTGAAAAGGGCTACGTTGTGCTCATGTCTGTCGGCGAGGAAGCTGTTCTCACCGCGCTGGCTCGTGAACAGGCGAAACTCGGCTTGATTTTCCTCGATATGCGCCGCGCAGCCGAAGATCTGACGAAGCTGATCTAACAGGAAACGAAAACCATGGAACCTATCCCAAAGAGTGGCCTGTACTACCCGAATAAGATTGCCCGGCTGGCTCTCACTGCGTTGGAAGAAGTGATGGGGAAGAACGGCCTGAACGCTATTTTGAATCTGGCTGGTCTGGCCTATCTGATTGACAACTACCCGTCTGATAATTTGGATCGCAAATTCGACTTTGCCGATTTCTCCGCGCTCAACGGGGCCCTGGAAGAAATGTATGGCCCGCGCGGTGGCCGTGGTTTGGCCTTGCGCGCCGGACGCGCCGTGTTCATGGAAGGACTGCGCAACTTTGGCGCCCTGGCCGGCGCTGGTGATCTGGCCTTCAAGGTACTGCCTCTGCCCGCCAAGCTGCGCATCGGCATCCCCGCTATGGCCAAAATATTCTCTACCACCAGTGATCAATTGAGCACCGTGGCCGAGAAGGATGATCATTATCTGTATACCATCCACCGCTGCCCCTGCTGCCACGGACGGCACACCGATAAGGCGGCTTGCTTCATGGCCACGGGCCTGCTGCAAGAAGGGCTCAAGTGGGTTTCGGGCGGCAAAGAATTCCGTGTAACGGAGTCTGCCTGTATCGCGGCGGGTGATGCCACCTGCGATTTTGTGATCATGAAAGAGCCGATCGCTTAGGCCGCCGATAGGATTGCGCGTGGAAGAAGCCAAACCGACCATCCTGGTTGTCGAGGATGACCTTGATATCGCGGATATGCTCAACGCATATTTCCGCGTACAGGGTTACGAAGTTCTCACCGTGAACTGGGGCGAGGACGGGGTGCGCGCTGCCCAAACCAGCAACCCCGGGTTGGTAATTTTGGATATTCGTCTGCCCGATATCGATGGATTTGAAGTCGCTCGCCGCCTGCGCGGTAATCGCCGCACCAAGGAAATCCCAATCATCTTTCTGACCGAGAAGCGCGAGCGCAACGACCGCTTGCGGGGTTTGGAACTTCAAGCAGATGATTACATCACCAAGCCCTTCGATATTCAGGAACTGCGCCTGCGGGTGCGGAACGCCATGCAGCGCTCACGTCAAGGCTCGTTGACCAACCCCGTCACCGAGATGCCCGAAGGCAGCCTGGTCGATGAAGCGCTCTCCGCGCATCTCAAGCGCAACGATGTGGTCATGCAGGTTATCTCCATGAAGAACCTGGACCGCTTCCGCGAGGTCTACGGCTTTGTTGCTACGGACGACCTGCTGCGAGCGGTTTCATTGATGATTCGCGACGCCATCCGCGACCTGGGCGGTGGTGAAGAATTTGTCGGGCACATCACCAACAACGATTTTGTCATCATCACTCGCCCGGCTCAGGCAGCCGCCCTGAAGGATCGGATCATCAAACGTCTCGAGCAGTCTTTTGACTACTTTTATTCCGATCAGGATCGGGAGATGGGAACCTTCCGCAACCGCCGCCTGGGTTTGAGCATCAATGAGCTTGTTCCCGGCGCCGGAAAGTACGCCGACGTGGCCCAACTGAGAGCGGCGCTGGAACATTACTGTCATTAATTCTGCCCCAAAGAAGGCTGCCGGTGTGAATGTAACCATTGTGATACCTACTTATAACGAAGCGGAGAACCTTCCCAAACTGGTCTCCGCTTTATTTACGCTTTCAATCCCCGATTTGCGTTTGCTGGTGGTGGATGATAACAGCCCCGACGGAACCGGAGCCCTGGCTGAGGAATTGAACCGCGAGCATGGCGGCAAGATTGGCGTGATGCATCGCGCGGGCAAGCTGGGTTTGGGCACGGCTTACATTCAGGGCTTTCAGCGCTGCTTGCAGGAAGGCGCCGAGGCCATTTTGCAAATGGACGCCGACTTCTCCCACCCGGTGGAGAAAATCCCCGAGCTCATCGACACGCTCCAGCATTGCGATTTTGCCATCGGCTCGCGATACGTTCCGGGCGGCAAGCTGGATGAGCGTTGGCCGGTGTGGCGCAAGGGTCTCTCGGCTTGGGGAAACTTTTACGCTCGCACCATTCTGGGAATGTCCATTCGGGATGTGACCGGCGGATTCAAGCTGTGGCGGGCCTCCACCTTGCGGGCCATGCCGCTCGAACGCATTAAATCCAACGGATATGTCTTCCAGGTAGAGATGAATTATGTGGCCACGCGGTTGGGATTCCAATCACGCGAGATTCCGATCTACTTTGCCGACCGGCGTTGGGGCCAATCCAAGATGAACTTTCGCATCCAGGTGGAAGCCGCCTTGCGGGTATGGCAGCTCCCTGGCATGTACCGAGATTTGAAGACTCGCTAATATCCTCCAAAATGCGGTTCTTACCCCGCCGCTTCCCGTTGCCCCCAAAAAAACAGCCCGCGATAACGCGAGCTGTTTTTTTGAACGATGGGACTGGGCCTAATATCGTAGCAGCGCTCCGATATTGCCGATCTTTTGCATGGCCTCGGTCTGGTGCACCACTTCCACGTCGCCGCCTGTGCGCATCACCGCGCCCACGGCCAGGTCGACCACGTCAAACACCTTTTGGTAGTCCAATTCGCGTCCATCCCCCTGAGGAGCCGCTATCATCAGCGATCCATCCTCTTTATGGCGGAAGCCCACTTTGCGAAAGCCCTCCGCCAGCACCAGATGTTGGACCCTGCCAGCATTCACCGCGTCTAGCACAGCCGCCAGACCCACCACGGCGCTGCTGCCCTTGGCGGCCTGCGTTTCCAGGCGCTCAATCAGCTCGGCTTCCTTGCGCGTCTCGGCTTCCAGGCCAACCTGCATGGCTTTCTCTTGCACCTCGGTATGTTTTGAGGTCATCGCCAGGGGGAAGGTCCCGACGATCAGGCTTTGCCAGGATTTCGGCAGGTAGTTGCGGAACAGGTTGATATTTTCATCCGTCCCGCCGATCAGAATACGGCGAATGTGCTTGTCTTCAAAGAAATGGGCCGCGAATCCGGCGGAATCGCGCATGTTGCGCTCGATTTGTTCTTCCATGGCGCGGGTGCGTCCGGCCACCCCGCCCATGCGTCCCGGAACCGTGGACGCGCCGCCGCGTTTGGTGTGTTTCACCTCCTCACCCACCACGCCTTCTTGTTCAACCAATGATCCAAGATGGAAATGGAAGACGCGCGCGCCCTGTTTGTCGACCAGGACCACGCCGTAGCCTCCGTAATTATCCAGCAAATCTGCCAGGATTTTGACGCTGGGACGGTCGCCGATATGGAGCAAATTTCGCACAGGCACGGGCAGGGAATAGACCCGCAGGAAACCCTCTGGCGCGCAGGAGAACAAAGCCACCCCGCGCCCCGACCAGTTAAACTCGTGGTCCAGATAGCGTTGGATGGCTTCTACATCCTGGGGCAGGTTGATGTCTTTCAGCATGCTGCGCACGCGCAGTTTGTGGGTATCTGCGTTCCCTTGGGTTGGGTCGATGTTCAGATAAAGGCTGAGCACCGGAGCCTGAGCTCGGAATTCTACCAGCTCCCGCAAGTCATGTTCGGCAAACATGGCAACCTCCTGGTTGTATTGGACGCCGGTTCCGGGATCAATTGGTTCCCATGCCGGACGTCGTGTTGATCCGTTAACGCGTCTTTAGGGACGCTTGGCCAATGTGACAGTCACCTCCTTTTGTTCATTATCTCGAAGAACCGTCATGACAACCTGGTCACCAGGGCCTTTGTTGACGATTAAATAGGTGAGCAGGTCTCCAAACACCTTTACCGGCTGTCCGTCAATGGCGATGATCAAGTCGCCGCCCGCGGGCAGGCCTGGAATGCCTGATTCTCGGGTGCCACCCACCAGACCGGCTTTTTCCGCCGGGCTGTTGGGCCGCACGCTAATCACATACGCGCCCGTGGACTGAGGCAGGCCCAAGGCCTCCTGTTCCAATAGGCTAATGTCTTCGCGGCTGGTTACGCCCAGGTAGGGGTAATCATACTTGCCTGCGCGGATCAGTTCGGGAACCACGCGCTTGACGATATCCACGTTCACGGCAAACCCCACGCCGCTGTTGGCCGGTTCGCCCGACGCCGTGGAGGATTCGGTGGCAATCGCCCGGTTGACTCCCACGACTTCGCCGTTGAGGTTGAGCAGCGGACCGCCACTGTTGCCGGGGTTAATGGCCGCGTCGGTTTGAATCACTGCCCCTGCCGAGAAGACACCCCCGTCCGGCGTGGAGCGCATAGAGTCCAGCGTGCGCCCCTTGGCCGAGATGATCCCGGTGGTCATGGTTCCGGTGAGGCCAAAGGGGTTGCCAATGGCTACCACCGTCTGCCCAATGCGCAAATCCTCGCCGCTGCCCAGGGGAAGCGGAACCAGGTACTGCGGGTCGACATCCACTTTCACCACGGCGATGTCCGAATCGGGGTCGGTGCCAATCACCTTGCCTCGCACCTTCAACCCTGAGGGGAAGTCGACTTCCAGATCGGTAGCGCCTTCGACCACGTGAAGATTGGTGATGATATGCCCTTGTTGGTCATAAACAAAGCCGGTGCCCGAGGCGCCGCCCATCTCACTGGAGATCTCGATGGCTACTACGCCAGGGTTGACCCGCTCATATAGGCTGACCAGCAAGGTCTCCTGGTCGGCAAGATCGGGGATTGAGCCTTCGATCACCGGTTGCGGAACCTGCACCGCCGCTGGCAGCGGGGTGGGGGTGGGATCTTCTCGGTTGAAATCCGGCAACGGACTCATCCGGCAGGCCAATGCGCTAAACGCTAATACGACGATCAAAACAGATAAGGGAAGTATCCGTTTCATTGCGGTCCTTTCGTAGGTGCGGTTGATTTACCGGGTTTGGGCCAGCTTTTCAAACTGGGCGCGTTGCTCCGCGCTCAATTGGCGCGGAAGCTGCACGCGAGCCCGGGCATACAAGTCGCCGCGGGAGCTGTTGCTCGAGTGGAGTTTGGGCATGCCTCGCCCACTGAGGCGGAAGGTCTGCCCTGGCTGCGTGCCTGAAGGAATGGTCAGCACGACCGGCCCGTCCAGTGTGGGGATGCGAGCTTCGCCACCCAAAACGGCGGTATACAAATCCAGGTCAAAATCGGCATATAGGTCGCTGCCCTTGCGCTCAAAGCGCGGATCGGGCGTCACCTCGATCACCAAATAGATATCCGCGGCCTGTCCGCTTTCGGGAGAAACGGCCGCGCCTTTCATTCGCACCTTCGAGCCTGTCTCGGCCCCGGCGGGGATCTTCACTTGCAAGCGCTTTCCGTTCACCATGATCAAACGTTCGGCGCCCCGGTAGGCTTCTTCTAAGGTGATTTGCACGGGTTGTTCGATGGGGCGTTGGCGAGCAACCTGGCTTCGTTGAGGCGAGCGTGCGCTCTGCCCCACTCCGCCCATGCCGCCAAAAATGGACTGGAAGAAATCAGAAAACCCGCCCATGCCGCCAAACAAATCTTCCAAATTGCCGGTGTGGTAGGTGTACGCCCCGCCACCGCGCGGCTGGGTGGTCGTCCAGTCTGACCAATTGAAGCCACCCGGCGCGCCGCCGCCCTGCTGCCAGCGTGAATAGGAATCGCCCAACTGGTCATAGCGGGAGCGTTTTTGCGGGTCGCTGAGCACTTCGTTGGCTTCGTTGATTTCTTTGAAGTGATCTTCGGCCGCTTTGTCGCCAGGGTTTCGATCTGGGTGGTACTTGAGCGCCAACTTGCGATAAGATTTTTTGATCTCTTCCTGCGTTGCGTTTCGGTTTACACCCAGTATCTTGTAATAATCCTTATACTCCATATCTATGATTCTATGCTCAGGCGGGGAGCAGAGTCAAGTGGTAGGGGCAGTATTCTTATGCAACTCTTATGTTATCCTGGTTTGCTTACAGTTTCCTTCACTTATCCTGACCCATTTTTCTTCTATCCATGCTATCATTAAACTTATGGCAAAATCTCGCGATCGTATATTAATTGTCGAAAATGACCCCATTCTTGCCGACCTCGTCGGGCGGCAGGCTTTGCAATCCGCGGGGTATCAGACCAGCGTGGCCACAGACGCGGGCAGCGCGATCGCTAAGGCCATCCAGTGGGCTCCCCACTTGATCATCACCGACATGGACCTGCCCGGATTGAACGGCAAAGACTTGATGGTGGCGCTTACCTCGCAAAAAATTGACACGCCCATCATCTTGATCGCGCGCAAAGGCCAGGAAGGCGACCTGATTCAGGCTTTCCGCTTGGGCGCTGCTGATTACTTGATTACGCCGGTGCGCGAGGCTGAGGTGATTGCCGCCGTGGAGCGTGTGCTGCGCCAGGTCAACGAGCGCCGCGAGCGCGAGCGGCTTTCGCAGCAACTTCAGCAGGCCAACCAGGAACTTCAAACCCGACTGCGTGAACTGACTACCATCACTTCCGTGGGTAAGGCGGTCACATCCATCACCGATTCGGGCATCCTCACGGAGAAAATCCTCGAGGGGGCCGTAGGCATAACCCAGGCCGACATGGGTTGGTTCCTCATGCGCGATGAGGCCACGCGCGGTTACAACCTGGTCGCCACCCACAAACTACCCCCATCGCTTGGCGTAAACCTGGGACAACCCTGGGACGATGGCATAAGCTCCTTGGTGGCTATGTCGGGTGAGCCGCTCAGCATTCATGGGGATGCGCTCAAACGGTTCAAGATTTCCATGCTTGGCCAGGCTGCCCTCATTATGCCCATCAAGGCCCAAAAACAGGTGGTGGGCCTATTGGTCGTCATGCGCAAGGCCGAGCGCGCTTTCGCCGCCGGCGAACAGGATTTGCTCGGCGCGCTGGCCGATTACGCTTCCATTTCTTTGGTCAACGCGCACCTGTTCAGGGCGGCGGAAAACCGGGCGCGCTCGCTGCAGATGATGGCGGAAACTGCTGGGCTGGGCGAGCAGGTGAACAATGAAATTCTGCGCGTGGTGCACAAGGAACTGTCCGCCCCGATTGAGGCTGCTTCGGCGGCTTTGACTCGCCTGGGCAAGGACCCCACTGCTCGCTGGCGTTCGGATCAGCGCCAGTGGCTGAGCGCCATTCAGGACGCGCTGGGCACGCTGAACGGCATGACCAATATTATCACGCCCTTGAAGCTGCCCCAGGCCAACCGGGCGGCCCTGTATGCCGATTTATGCGAGGTGACTCGCGGGGCGGTCAAGGCCATTCAGGGCGCTACCCGGGCAGACGGCGTCTTCTTCTCAATGAATCTGCCAGGCGAAGGCATCTACGTCCCCTTTGACAGCGGCTTGCTGGGCCAGGTGGTGACCGCTTTGTTGAGCAACGCCGTCAAGTTCAGCGCGCCCAATGGACAAGTCACCGTGCGCGTGGAAAAGACCGCCCAGGGCCAGGCCCTCCTGATGGTCCACAACGGCGGCATGACGGTAGATGGTAAGGACGCCGAACGGATTTTTGAAAAGAGCTTTCAACCCAGCCCGGGCGCGGGAAAGCGCTTTGGCGGTCTGGGGATTCGTTTATGGTTGGTAAAAGAGATTTTGACGCGTCAAGGTGGTACAATCCGTTTGGAGAGCTCGCCCACAAAAGGCACAGCCTTTCATATCCAGATGCCGGTTGTCCGGTAAGTTATTGGGAAATACATCGCATGGCACAATCACAAGATCAAATTTTCGTTGTCGTTTCAGATGGTCAGGTCTCGTTTCTTCTCGATCGAGTCCTGAAATCCATGGGGTTCGATGTGCAGGTCATGACCGACCACGAAAGTGCGCTCAAGGCGTTGAACTTGCGCATTCCGGCTCTGGTGGTGGTGGGCGAAAAGATCAACGATATGTCCGGGTTGGATTTTGCCGCCGACCTGCTGCGCCGCAACCCTTCGATGCCCATTATCTTGTTTGTGCAGCATGACAGCCCCGAACTTCTCAAGGCGGCCATGCGCCTGGGGATCAATGAATACCTGACCATGCCGTTACGCACCGAAGACGTGACTCGCGCTGTGAAGGGCACGCTGGATTTGGCCAAGCTGCGCCGCGACGCCACCATCCTCGAATCGCGCCGTGCCACGCAGAATTTGCAGCGCCGCCTGGATGAACTGGAAACCCTCGAGCGCCTGGGCCGCACAATTACCAGCTCGCTCGATCTGGACAGCGTGCTCTCGGCCATTGTGGACGCGGCCGTCGAGCTGACCGGCGCGGAAGAAGGCAGCCTGCTGCTGTTAGATGAAGAAACCAGCGATCTGTATATGCGTGCTTCGCGCAACTTCCAGGATGAGTTTGTGCGCACCTTCCGCCTGCCCATTAAAGACACCCTGGCCGGATCGGTCATCCGCAGTGGGCAGCCCGTGCTTTTGGACGAAAACACCCCTCAAAAGATCAAGACTGCCTACCTGGTGCAGAGTCTGCTGTACGTGCCGTTGACGGTCAACGGGCGCACGTTTGGCGTCATGGGCGTGGACAACCGCTCGAACCGCTTGCCGTTCACCAACCACCACCTCAAGCTGCTCAGCGCGTTAGCCGAATTCGCGGTCATTGCCCTGGAAAACTCCCGCCTATATACCGACCGAATCACCGAACACAAGCGCCTGGAGGCCATTCTGACGGGCGTGCGGGATGGCGTGGTGGTCATCGATCAGGATCATCGCTTGACCCTGGTGAACGAGGTGGTGCGTGAAGCGCTCCAATTGGGTGAAGAAAACTTGATGGGCCACCCCTTCCGCGAGGTGTTCAACCAGCCTGCTTTGCTCGACCTGCTGGAGGGCTTTGGCAAATCGGCATCCAACCGCGGCGAGCTAACCGTGGAAGACGGACGTATCTTCAATGTCCTTATCTCCCCCATCCCCCAGGTTGGCATCGTTTTTACCCTGTCTGACATCACGAACCTCAAGAAGCTGGATCGCATCAAGACCGATTTCGTCAACACCGTGTCGCACGATTTGCGCTCGCCGCTTACCGCCATCCTTGGCTATGTCGAGTTGGTGGAGCGGGCCGGAACCATCAACGATTTGCAACGCGACTTCATTCGCCGCGTGCAGGTCAGCGTTCACAACATCACCAGCCTGGTGGACGATCTCCTCGACCTGGGCCGCATCGAATCAGGCTTTGACAGCCGCAAAGAAGCGCTGCTTCTCGATCAAATCATCCAATACTCGGTGGATGTCTTTAAGAAGCGCATTGCCGAGAAGGGGCATAAATTGGAGATCGACCTGCCCACGCCTTACCCGCCGCTGTATGGAAACCCCGTGCAGATGCGCCAGATGATTGATCACATGCTGGAAAACGCCATCAAATACACACCGAACGATGGCGTCATCAAAATTTCCTCGCAGGTGGAAGAACATCAAGTGATTTTGCAGTTCGGCGATTCGGGCATGGGCATTCCTGCGCTCGATCTGCCTTATATCTTCGACAAGTTCTACCGCGCCAGCAACGCTTCGGGCGATGTGAGCGGGACAGGTCTGGGGTTGGCAATTGTGAAATCGATCGTCGAGAATCACGATGGTCGCATTTGGGTCGATTCACAGCCCGGCAAAGGTACTACTTTCACCATCGTCCTGCCACTGCGCGGCGGATAAACACAGGTTCCCATGAGCACTTTTGACCAACAGCGATTGACCAATTCAGCTTTCAAGCTGGATGTTGAGCGTATGCGCCAGGGCTGGTACAGCGATAAGTATTTCACCAACATCGCAACCATGTTAACGGTCCTCGCCGCGCAAGGCTACACCTACCGCGGCTGCGCGGGCGCTGATCGACTTCCTCCGGGCATGGATCCCAATACAATCAATGTCGGCGATATCGAAGTGGAAATGCAATGGTTTACCCGCCGAAACGGCAAGACCATTGTGGTGGGGGTGGACAAAGCCCTGACCATGCTGCGTCATTGCACGGGTTACTTTGACGGCGAAACCTTTGTCGATACATCGGACCGACTGGAAGTGTGGGCGGTGCACGACGGCGTGGTGGTGGAAAGCGATGGCAACCCTGCCAATGTGGCTCCGGTCATCCGGGTGCGCGGGCGTTACCGCGATTTTGCCATTCTGGAAACCCCCACCCTCGGAATCCTCACCCGGGCCAGCCGGGTGGCGACCAATGTCTATGAGACCCTGGTGGCAGCAAGGGGCAAGCCGGTGCTGTTCTTCCCAGCGCGCTTCGATGTGCACGAGGTACAGGCCGCTGACGGCTACGCTTACAATATTGCCGTGCAGCGCTTCAATCAGGATTATGCGGGCACGCTGGGGCCGTTCGTTTCCACCGATGCGCAAGGCGATTGGTGGGGCGGGGCGGGCGGCGGCACGGTGGCGCACGCGGCCATTGCCAGTTTCCTGGGCGACACCTGCGAGGCCATGCTGGCCTTCAGCGAGGTGCTGCCGGTCAGCATCCCGCGCATTGCCCTGGTCGATTTCAATAACGATTGCGTCAGTGATTCACTGGCGGTGTGCCGCTCGATGTTTGCTCGCTACCGCGAACTGGTTGACGCGGGACGCGCCGAGGAGGCCGAACGCTTCCGCCTGTACGGTGTGCGGTTGGACACAGGCAGCAACCTGCGGGATGTTTCTGTCCTACCGTTAGGCGACGCCGCTCTGGATTTGGGCGTCAACCCGCGCCTGGTGTTTGCGGTGCGGCAAGCCCTGGATGCCGACGCGGAAACCTGGGACCTGCCCGCGGAATGGCGCGAGCGGGCGCGGGCTTACTGCCGCGGGGTGAAGATTGTGGTGTCGGGTGGGTTTATCCCCGATAAGATTCGCCGTTTTGAGAAGCTCAGCGTGCCCGCCGATATCTACGCGGTAGGGTCGGCGCTGTTTGACAACCACGGAACCACGGTCACAGACTACACCGCCGATGTGGTGCGCATCAAGGCGCATGGTGAGTGGATCGACATGGCCAAAATTGGCCGCCGCCCGTGTGACAATCCGGATCTCGAGCGAGTCTGGTAGAAAAACTGCGTGACGAATTGCACAAACCGGTGTTATACCTACAGAACCGGTTTCTATTCCATTTTGAACATGTGCAAGTGAAACTGCCCCTCGCAGGGAAAAACCCTCTGTGAGTTGGGTCATTCTAACTGGAGGAAAATTTCATGCCTACCCAGGATTCTTATGCTTTGATTAAAACCAGCGGCAAGCTGATTGCCGTGCATATTTATAAGACGTTGGTTGCCGCCGGAATTCCGGCTGTGTTGAGCTATGGCGATGCGGTGCTGAGCCCCAAGGGCGACCGGATGATGGTGCTGGTTCCCGCCGAGTTCGAGCAAAGCGCGCAAACGCTCATCCAGGCCGGGTGTTTGTTGAGCTCGATCATATAAGTCAAAATGGCAACCACTCAGCCAGTAGTGGAAGGGAGCCGAATTTGAGGTGATTGCGGGGCGAAAA
>CAYOHX010000061.1:0-27386 GCA_964403875.1 uncultured Anaerolinea sp.
CCGCCCCAAGACTGGGGCGGGGTTAGGGGTGGGGTTGACTTTGGAAAAACCATATGGGGCTCCTCATCATCTCTACTCATTTTCCGCCGCATGTGGTAAAATTGCGCGTTGCTGTACCCGTTGTTACTTTCCGCCTCAAGGTCGCCCACGGTGACCAAAGAGAGCAATCCCAAGGAAAGGAGGTTTCCAAATGCGTAACTACGAGGTGATTTTCATTGTCCATCCTGACCAGGATGAAGCTGGCGTTGAAAGCTTAATCGAAAAGGTCAAGGGTTGGATCACCGGCGCCGAAGGCTCCGTTGAAAAAGCTGAGTTATGGGGCAAGCGCCGCCTGGCCTATCCCATCAACAAGCAGCGCGAAGGTCAGTACGTCTACATGGCCGTCGCCTTCCCCGCAAAGTTCAGCACGGAACTCGACCGCAATATGCGGTTGACCGAGCCGATCATGCGCTATCTGATTACTGCCATGTAAGATTTTGGCAGGTTCTTTGGAGAGTTTTCGCGGATCTAAAGGAGCCAACTCATGAGTCGGGGTTTGAACAAAGTAATGATTATCGGCCATCTCGGCCGCGACCCAGAAATGAGATACACCCCCTCTGGCAAACCGGTCACGACTTTCACAGTCGCCACCAGCCGGAGTTGGAATTCCGCCGACGGCGAGCGCCACACCGAAACCGAATGGTTTAACATTGTCACCTGGGGCAATCTCGCCGAAATTTGCAAGCAGTACCTCGTCAAAGGCCAACAGGTTTTTATCGAAGGCCGCCTGCAAACCCGGCGTTGGGAAGATAGCGAAGGCGTCAAGCACATCAGCGTCGAAATCGTCGCCTCTGAAATGATGATGCTCAATGACCGCCGCGATTCCGCCACTTCCCAAAACAATGACCTGGCCCTCTCCGAAGAAGAACAACCCGAAGACGATTATCCTTTCTAATCCGTTGGAGAAAGACCCATGAACGATGAACACATGATGGAAAATGAGCAGCCGACCATGCGGCGTTACGTCGCCCGGCCGAAAATCTGCCAGTTCTGCGCTGACAAAAACGCCGTCATCGATTACAAAATGGTAGATCTGCTGCGCCGCTATGTCACCGAGGAAGGTAAAATCCGCCCTCGCCGCCAGACCGGTACCTGCGCCAAGCACCAGCGCGAAATCGCCGCCGCCGTCAAACGCGCCCGGCACTTAGCCCTGCTGCCCTACATTAGCGGAACCGACTGGGATTAATTCCCCGAGATTGCTCAGCGGGGGCAACGGGCGCCCGTTGCCCCCTAATTTTTTATGCCCCGAGGTCGTCTTATGGCAAAAACGCCAACCCCCAAAATCACCACCAAGAAACATCTTGCCCGCCTGGAACGGGAACGCATCATGCGCCGCCGTCTGCTCTTCGGGGCAATTGGTGTCGTGGTGGTGGTCCTCGTACTCATCGCATACGGCATCCTGGACCAAACCGTCCTGCGCATGAACAAAACCGTTGCCCAAATTGGTGATCAGAAGGTATCGCTTGGCGAATATCAGGATGAGGTTCGCTTCACCCGTTTTGTTTATCTCGACCAACTTAAAAGCATGGCCGGGAACTCTTTTTACCTTCAATTCTTCGGAACGTATTACCAGCAAATTCAGAACTCGCTTCTTCCCAGTGGAGCCACCACCTTAGGGAAAGATGTTCTGGATAACCTGATCGATGACAAAATCATCGCCATGGAAGCGGAAGCCCGCGGCATTACTGTGACCGATGAAGAAATCCAGAGCAAGAAACAGGCTTATTTCGCCTTTTATCCCGGCGGCACTCCGACTCCGGTTCCCACCGTGGCCATATTCCCAACCGCAACCTTGAACGCCACGCAGGAAGCCTGGTTGCCTCCGACGCTTACGCCCACCGTCGCCCCCACGCTGGACCCCAACACCCCCACAGTGACCGCGACAGCCACCCTGGCTCCCACGGCTACCCCCGACGCGAACGCCACGCCGACCATCACCCCCACTTCCGGCCCCACCATGACTCCCTTCCCCACGGCAACTCCTTACACCGAGGAAGGTTACCAGGGCGTCTTACAGGATTACTTGAACGATCTGAAGAGCGTCAACTACAGTAGCAAGCAGCTCGACAGCTACTTCTACCGCCAGGCCCTCCGTGAAAAAGTCCTGGCCGCCGTCACTGCCGACGTCGCCCGCGACTCCGAATATGTTTGGGCTCGTCACATTCTAGTCGCGACTGCCGAAGATGCCCAGTCTGTTCTGGATCGGTTGAATAACGGTGAGGAATGGGTTAAGCTCGCTTCAACCCTTTCGCAAGATTATTCCAATAAAGACCAGGGCGGCGACCTGGGTTGGTTCACCACCGGCGCAATGGTCGCAGAGTTTGAGGATGCCGCTTTTGCTCTCCAAATCGGCCAGATCAGCCAGCCTGTCCAGTCACAATTTGGCTATCACATCATCCAATTGCTAGGCCGTGAAACCCGCCCATCCACTGACGCGGAATACCAAAGCAAGCAGAACGCTGCTTTCACCGAGTGGCTGACTGAAAAACGCACCGAACTGAACGTCCAGACCTATGATGATGTCTGGATGAGTAACACCCCCGCCGACCCAGCGATTCCTCAAGAACTGATCTTGATGCAGTAATCGCCAGGAATCGGCGCGCCACGGTTGCGTTGGAGTGACCTCTACCTCAACGTGAGCAGGTCCAATCATCAAACCGAATAAAAAGCAGGTCAATGGGCTGTCCATCGACCTGCTTTTTGTTCGTCTCTCAACAGTCTACTTCACCATGTCCTCACTCAGTTCGTCCAACCGCATACTGATCATCTGACTGGCCGAATCGCGTCCCATGGTGATACCATAAATTACATCGGCAGCCTGAACGGTATTCCGGTTGTGAGTCACCAGAATGAACTGAGTCTTTTGGGTTAACTCCACAAGTAAATCGCGGAACCGTCCCACGTTGGCCTCATCCAACATCGCATCTACCTCGTCCATCACACAAAACGGCGTCGGCGAAACGCGCAGCAGCGAGAAGATCAATGCCACCGCGGTTAAGCTGCGTTCACCGCCCGAAAGCAGCGAAAGACCTTGGTCGCGCCGTCCTGGCAGCCGCGCCTCGATGTCAATTCCCAGATCATCTGGATTTTCCGAATCGTTCAAAATTAACTTTGCCGATCCCCCCCCAAACAAACGGGTAAACAATCCCTTGAATTCGTGGGCCACTGCGTCAAACGTCTTTCGGAACTCGCGCCGCATCAATTCATCCAATTCTCCAATCACCTGGCGTAAATCCGTGTCGGCCTTCTTCAAATCCGCCACCTGCACGGTCAAAAAGTCAAAACGCTCCTTCACCGAGCGGTACTCGTTTTGTACTTCCGGATTGATCAACCCCATGCGCCGCAGCATTCCCCGCTGGCGCTGGATGCTGTCCTCGATCTCCGAGGGCAGTTCTTCCAGGCTGGGGAATTGCTCCACCATCCCTTCCCACGGCAACGGGGTTTGTCCAGCCACGTCCGGATCATACTCCAGTGCAACCAGGCCAAAATCTTCCTCAATTTTTCGGCGCAGCGAATCCAACGCCTCACGATGGCGGGACAGTTCAAGCTGAGCCTGGGTTGTGTAACGTTCTGCCACCGTCACGGCTTGCTGGGCTGCCATCATGTTCTCTTGAGCCTGGTTGTTTTTTTCCTCCAGCGCGCTCAACTGAGCCTCGGCCGGATCGATCTTCACCCGCAAGACCCTGATTTGTTCGTTGAGCTCATTTTCCTGGGCCAAAGCCTGCCCTCGCTCCCCTTCCAATCGCGTCAACGCTGCCTCGGCCTCACGCAAGCGCTCTTGCAGCGCCTCGGCTTGTCGCCGCGCCGCATTAATACTCTCCGCATGCTCCAATTGCCTTCGGTCGGCCTCTTTGACAGCTCTACTCGCCACCGCCTGGGTGGTATTCCAGTGCAGCACCTCGCCCTGCAATTCATCGAGCGCAACGCTCGCCATTTGCCGGTTCAAATCGCGGATTTGCTCATTCCAGTCGGATATCTTCTTGCTGTTTTTCTCCATCTCCTGGCGCGCCGCCTGTGATTCGACCTCCGCTTTTTCAATTTGTGTTTCCAGGCTCACCTTTTGGCGGGACTGGAACTCGTGTTTCTGGCGCGCCTGTTCCACTTCCAGGATAGCCTGTTGCCGACTCTGATTCGCCCGTGTCACAGCCTGCGCGGCTTGCCGGACTGCGTTCTCCAGTTCTTTCTCGGCAGCCTTCAGACGGTCGCTTTCAACTTGTAGCTCCTTGCGCTTCTCTTCTGAAGATTTCAGCTTCTCAACAGCCGCTTGCAATGCTTCTTGCACTTCCTGGCGACGACGGGTTCGCCCCACCAGGCCCGCTTTTTGATCTTGCCCGGCAATCACAATTCCACTTCCCAGGAACACCTCACCCCGCAGCGTGACCACCCGCGCCCACATGGGCAGCTCCTTGACCATGCGGCGGGCAGCTTGGCGGTCCTTGGCCACAAGCACGGGCCCCAGCAGCAGCCTGATGGCTGCGTTCAGCGCCTCACCGCCTTGCACCAACTCCGCTGCTACACCCAGGCAATCGGGGTCCGACTGCGCTTTCAGCAGCTCGGTGGAACGTGCCATTTCCGCCGGCAGAAGCACCGCGCGGCCTTTATCACCCCGAGCCAGAACTTCCAAAGCCCCATCCAAGTCCGTTCCAGGGTCCAACAACACGCTATCGGCATATTCGCCCAGCGCCGCCGCCACGGCAGTCTCCAGTTCAGCCGGCACTACCAATGCGCTGGTCAATGTTCGATACGAGCCTTTCAGCCGCCCCGAACGGGCCTCTTGAATTAAGAAGCGCGCCCCTTCGGCCAGCCCACTCATCGAACGCTCAGCTTGCTCCAGCACGTCCAATTGCGCCGCGAACCGTGACCGCTCGCCGTCCAACCGGGCATGATCCTCTTGCAACTTCCGGCGCTGTTCGTCAATCGCCGCGGCCTTTTGCCTGTGCGCTTGCAGCTCGCCTTCAGCCTTCTTGTGCTCAGCCTCGGCCTGTTCGCAATTCTTCTCCCAGCTTGCCAGACGCCCTTGCGCCCGCTGCATATCCTCAGACTCACGTTGAATGGCTTGCGCCAGTCCTTGTTGGCTCGTCTTCAAGTTCTCAATCCGGTTGGACAGCTCACCCAAATGCGCCTTGAGCTGCACCTGGCGCGTCTCATCATTCACCAGCATCCGGCGCACTTCGCGCTGCTTATTTTCCAGTTGGCTGCGCTCTTTTTGACGCGTCTCAAGCGCCGAGCGCGCTGCCGTCAGCCGCTCTTGGGCTTCAGTCAATTCCGCGCCCAACCGGTCCCGTTCCTCCTCCAGGTCCGCAAGTCGGTCCGCGCGCGCCTTTTGCTCTTCTTCCAGGCGGGCCAAATCGCTGCGCGTACTATTTTGCTGGTTCGCCAGAGCGCGCTGCCGTTCTTCCATCACCGCCAGAGCCTTATTCACCTGTTCGCTGCGCGTATGAATCTCCGCCGACTGCCGGTGCCATTCATTCACCTGCCCGCGCAGCTCGTGAACCTGTTCGCGCACCCCGCTCAACTCCACTTCCACCCGACCTTGCCGCTCCCGCGCTTGCACCAGGCGCTCTTCCTGAGCCTTCACAACCTCGCGCGTGTGGAGCAACTCTTTCTGAGTGCGGTGCCAATGATACCCATACCAATCGCGCAGCAGCACCTTTAGATCAGCCTTCACCTGCTCGTACTCCATAGCCCGCTTGGCTTGCCGCTCCAGGCTGTGCAGACGAGGTTCCAACTCCGTGAGGATGTCCAGCACGCGCTCCAAATTGCGACGGGTGCTGTCCAGGCGGTTGAGCGCTTCTTCACGCCGCGCCCGATACAGACCGATTCCCGCGGCTTCTTCGAAAAATTTTCGCCGCTCTTCTGGTTTGAGTGATAAGGCAGCGTCTACCAAACCTTGTCCGATGATCGTGTAAGTGCGTTCTGCCAGCCCTGACTGGGCCAGCAGCTCTGAAATTTCCTTCAGGCGCACTTTTTGCCCATTCAGCAAGTATTCGTTTTGCCCATCGCGATAAGCCCGTCGGGTAATGGTCACTTCGCTGAAATCAATCGGCAGCCATCCGCTCTCATTATCAAACGTGATGGTCGCCGAAGCCATTCCCGCGCGCGGTCTGAACTCGGAGCCCGAAAAAATCATGTCTTCGGTCTTGCGCCCACGCAGCAGACTATAAGACTGCTCGCCCAACACCCAACGCAGCGCGTCGGCCACATTGGATTTTCCTGATCCGTTCGGGCCGACAATCGCGGTCACATTACCAGGGAACTCAAACAAAGTCCGGCTGGCAAATGTTTTGTAGCCGTGTAATTCCAGGGATTTAAGCAGCGGCATAGGTTACACCAACCCCAAATTCTTCAATGCTTCCAGGGCTGCCGATTTCGCCGCGGCCTGTTTGCTGGGGCCTGTTCCCGTTCCGTATACTTGCCCGTTGACCATGACATCCACCTCGAAGACCTTGGAATGATCTGGCCCCACCGAGCCGCGAGTCACATAATACGGGGCCTGGAATCCCTGGGATTGCGCCCATTCCTGGAAACTGCTCTTCGGATCTTCCGTGGCCTGGTTGGCCAGCACGGTCTCCGAAGCCTCCTCCAAGAGCGGCGAGATGAAGGTCCGCACCGAATCAATCGACGAATCCAGGTATAACGCCCCGATCAACGCCTCAAAAGTATCGCAAAGCAGCGCCGAACGATCGCGCCCGCCGGCCTGCGCTTCGCCCTTCCCCAGGCGCATGGCTGTCCCCAGGCCAATCTTTCGCCCAAAGTTAGCCAACTGCTCCGTATACACCAACGCCGACCGCATACGCGTTAAATCCCCCTCCGGCATTTCTGGATAGCGATTATAAAGCCACGCGCCTACCACAAAATCCAGCACCGCATCGCCCAGAAATTCCAGGCGTTCGTTGTCTTCCAGCGCCTCGCTGTGCTCGTTCAGATAAGAGCGGTGCGTCAGCGACCGACTCAACAAGGTTCCGTCCTTGAAATGCAGCCCCATGCGTTTCGCGAAATCCTGGGGGCTTTCCATCGGCCCATTGGTTGCTTCCACTGTTTTCTCCCGGGAACTCAGGGAGCGCAAGCCGCCCGGCTGATTGTTCGTTGCCTGCGGGGTTTGTGTCCCGGCGGCTGGCGTTCCATCAGTTCCCTTAATCCATTTGATGAACTTAGTCACCCCTCTTGGGGTGGTATTTCCCCTCGATCCATGTTTCGCCATTCGGTCCCACCTCTTTCTTCCATACCGGCACAATCTCCTTCAACCGGTCAATTCCATACCGGGCCGCCTCAAACACCCCCGTATCCCGGTGCGACGCTGTGCAAGCAATCAACACGGTAGGTGTTCCCGGCAGCAGTCGACCAATCCGCTGGACGATCGCAATCCCTTCCACCGCCTCCCATCGCTCGTGGATTTCATCCGCCACCTGTCGCATCTTTGCTTCCGCCATCGGCGCATACGCCTCATACTCCAACAGGCTGGTCTCGTGAACCTCGCCCCGCGTGGTTTGCCCTCGCACCATCCCACTGAACACACAAGCCGCCCCGGTCGTTGACAAGGTAATCTGCGCTACCAGATCATCCAAGTCAATCACCTCTTCAGTAATCTTGCAGATCACCGGTCCAGAACCGCCGCTCACCGGCGGGAATACTGCCACCTCACCTCCCGCGGGAACCTCGTCCTCATTGAACGCATAAGCCTGATTAATCGAAACCAACGCCGCGTCTATCACCCCCGCCAGGTTTGGGTAGGTTGCGGCAAGTTGAGCTTTCAAATCCCTCACATTGCTTCCGGCGGGCAACTCCACTTCGGCCTGGCTCGTGCCGGCGCGATCTTTCAACGAAGCAAACAACAACACATTCACGCGCATTTCATTCTCACTCGTTCACAACATCGCCGCTTTGCCCGCCACGTTTTTCCACCAGGCGGATGTTATGGATACGGGCAGTCTTCTCTACGGCCTTCACCATGTCATACACGGTCAAAGCCGAAACAGCCACGGCTGTCAAGGCCTCCATCTCTACACCTGTCTTTCCTGTCGTTTTTGCGCTGGCAGTGATGACCACGCCTGGCAGCGCGTCAGAGAGTTCCACATCCACCTGTACCTGTGTGAGAGGCAGAGGATGACACAGAGGGATCAACGCCGCGGTCTGCTTGGCGCCCATAATCCCGGCCAACTGCGCCACCGTAAGCACATCCCCCTTTTTCATCAACCCTTGGCGGATCAAAGCCAGCGTCTCAAGGCGCAAATGCACTTCTCCCCGCGCAATGGCGATACGCTCGCTGTCAGGCTTGCTACCCACATCCACCATGTGAGCGCGCCCATATTCATCCAGATGAGTTAATCGATCTGCCATATTGAGTGCCAAAATTATAACCTAATCGCCTGCCTTCTGCTATAATTCGCCCCGTGAGTTTCCAGGTCGCTGCCCACCAAACCGAACATTACCGGGTCAATACCCCCGTCTTCGAGGGACCATTGGACCTGCTCCTCGAATTAATCGAGCGAGCCGAATTAGATATCACCACCCTCGCCCTGGCCCAGGTCACCGATCAGTACCTGGCTTATCTCAAGAACCTGACAGAGCGGGATGCTGCCGAAGTATCCGCCTTTCTCATCATCGCCACGCGCCTGGTGCAAATCAAGTCAGCGGCGCTCTTGCCAAGGCCTTCGATCGATGCGCCGGTCCAGGAAGAAGACCCCGGCGAAGCGCTGGCCCGTCAACTAATCATCTACAAGCGCTTCAAGGAACTGGCATTCAATCTCAACGAACGGGAGACTCATGGCCTCCGCACCTATCTGCGCGTTGCCCCCCCGCCGGTAAAGTTTGAGGCCCGCCTCGATCTGTCTGGCGTTACCTTACCCGATCTGGTCCAGGCTGCCCGCACCGTTTTCTTCAGTCAGCCAGACTTACCTGACCTCAGTAAGGTAGTCAGCCGCCCACGGATCACAATCCGCGAGAAAATCCATACCATCCTCGTTACCCTCCGCGAAATCGGTCAAACCACCTTTCGTTCGCTCTTTCAAACCCGCCCCGACCGGGTCGAAGCCATTGTGACCTTCCTCGCCATGCTCGAACTGGTCAAACGGCGCATCATTTTCGCCCAACAAGATGACCTGTTTGGGGATATCCAAATCCAGCCATCCGGTGAAGGTGAAGTGGACGAAGCTCAGGTTGAATCCGAGTTCATGGAATAAACCTTGCACAGCAAAGAAAATCCCCCGCGTGGCGGGGGATTTTGATTACTCTTCGGAGTTCTCTTCTTCTTCCTCTTCCAAGAACAATTCATACGGCAGCCGGTTTCCCAACCACACCACCATCAGGCGCATGTCATAGGGCTCAAAAGTCTGGCCTGGGAATTTCGCCGCAAACGCCGCGTCCAGCGCGTCATACGTATCTTGCTTTGGCCAGGTCACCATGAAGCCCGGCAGCTTGGTGCGATCCGCCTCGGCGGGCAGCAATTGTTCCCAGCCCCGCTCTTGCAACAGCTCGTAAACTTGCTGGCGCAGTTCAGGGTGCAGTTCGCTCCAGGCTTGCAGCATCTGAGCCGTAAAATCTGGCCGCCGCTCAAAGGGTGCCACCGATCCGCGCGTTTTGACCCCCACAGGAGCCTGGGCGCTGTTACGGAATCCCGGCGCCTGAACATACCGTTTGATACCGTTATTGATCGCCCCACGGCGCTCACTGGAAAGTTTATCCATCTGTGTCAACACAGACTGAATAACGGCTTGCCGGTATTCCGGCAGCATGAATTCATTGATCGAATGAAAAGGTAAGTATCGGATTCGCTGTTCGTCCATAGCCGCCGATTATACCTTAAAGCATCACAACTCGGCGGAAACCTGATCGCTCATCTCATCCAGTTGCGCCACAGCCTCTTCGCTCAACCGCCACCCACATGCCCCCGCGTTTTGCTCCGCTTGCCGCAGCGTCTTGGCCCCCGGAATAGGCAGCGCGCCTTTGCATATCACCCAGTTTAACGCCACCTGGGAGGGTGTTTTGCTACCATGCTCCGCCCCCACCCGCTTCAACAAAGTCAAGAGCGGCTGCACCTTTTCCAGATATTTTCTCCCATAACGCCCTCCGCGAATCCCTTGCGGAAGATTTTCGGGCGAGTACTTGCCAGTGAGCACCCCCATCGCCAGAGGACTATACGCAATTAACGAGACACCTAGCTCCTGGCACTGACGCAGCAAACCATTTTTCTCCACCTTCCGATTGAGTAGATGATATTCCACCTGGTTCGAACTTAAAGATAAACCTTCTTGAGACAAACGATCATAGGCTCGCTGCATCTGCCCCCGGTCGTAATTCGATACACCCACCGCTTTCGTCAGGCCTGCGTTCACCGCCTCGGCCAAACCTTCCATCCAAATTTCAATATTCACAGGCGGCAAGGGTTGGTGAATCTGGTACAGATCCACCTGGGTTAAACCCAGCCGCTTCAAGGAGCTTTTCAGCGCTCCAAGCAGCGATTGTCGTGACAATCTCCACGGAAATGGCATGAACTTGGTTGCTACCAACACTGGTTCCTGAACTTGTTTCAGGAACTGCCCCAATATTTGCTCCGATTGTCCTTGTCCGTAGATCTCAGCGGTATCAAACAGGCGAATCCCCGCGCTGATTGACGCTTCAAAAGCTCCCCGCAAATCTCCCAGCGAATAATCACGCCCATACCCCCACATTAAGCGCTCCCCCCACGCCCATGCGCCTACGCCCATTTCAATCCCGGCCAGGATATTCTCCTTGGCCGGAGTTGTTTCGTTCATGCCTTCCTCCCGATGTTTTGCCCTGAATGGATTGATGTTAGTGCTCTCAGAAGGTGTAGAAAGCCCCCCAAACATGCGGATCGTATGGGGTCCAGTCAACCCCACATTTTCCTCATAATCCTTTCTCTCCTACTCTGGATAAGAAATTGCGATGGATTTATTATAGCAAAATTGCAACCTTTTCGTACCCACCCGCGTATACGATCATGTAAACAAAAACGAAAGGAACTGCCACAAATGACCAAATCTCTTCTTCTTATCACGTTGTTAGCCTTGTTGGTTTTTCCCGCCTGCGGATTCACCTTCAACCTGGCCAATTCGAACCGTGTCAACGGTTCCGGTAACGCGGTTAGCGAGACTCGCGATGTTTCCGGCTTCAACGAAGTTTCGTTGGAAGTGCCCTCCACGCTGTACATCACCCAGGGTGACACCGAAAGCCTGACCATCGAAGCCGATGATAACGTCCTCGAGTTGATCGAAACCGAAGTCAATGGAAGCCGTCTGACCCTGGGCATCAAACCCACCATCAGCCTGAATCTCGGCTCACGGATCAAGTTTTACCTGACCGTCAAAGACCTCAACGCCATTCGCATCAACGGGTCTGGTCGCGTGGAAGCCGAAACCCTCACAACCACTGACCTCATTTTAGGGATCTCCGGTTCCGGCGACTATGTGATCAATCAACTCACGGCTGATCGCCTCGAGACCAATATCGATGGCTCCGGAAAGATCATCGTGGCTGGCACAGCCCCCGAATTGGATGTTCATATCAGCGGCTCCGGCAACTTCAACTGTCCCGACCTGGCTGCTCAAAACGCAGTGGTCAAGATCGATGGATCCGGATCGGTCACGCTCTGGCCCACCGACACGCTCGATATCCGCATCAGCGGCTCCGGTACAGTACGCTACTACGGCTCGCCCACCATTACCCAAAGCATCTCTGGCTCTGGCTCCATCAAACCCCAGGGCGACAAATAACGCTCCTCCCCTGCTCAGGCTCTCCCGCTTTCCGGGAGAGCCTATTTTTTTATTGCGCTCAACCAAGAATCGGCAATTTTCCCAGCTTCGATGATTGAATGCCCATCGATACTCGAAAATATGTTTTATTTTCCCGTCAAGATGGTATAATCCATTCCATGCCCTCAATAGTCGCGATTGATATCGAAACAACCGGCCTCGACGAATCCCGGGACGCCATCACAGAGATTGGCGCGGTGCGCTTCAACGGCCATCGCATCGAAGCTGAATGGAGCACACTCGTCAACCCTGGCCGCCCCATTCCCCCCTTCATCACCCAACTCACCGGCATCACCAATGACATGGTGCGAAACGCGCCCCCCATCAAAGCCGTCACCCGCGAGCTGGCCGACTTTGTGGGCGATTCGCCCATCCTCGGCCATAATGTCCGTTTCGATGTCGGTTTTCTCCAGCACCAGGGCATTTTTCACTTCAACGAAACCCTCGACACCTACGACCTGGCCTCTGTCATCCTTCCATCCGCCAGCCGGTACAACCTGGGCGCACTAGGCCAGGCCCTGGGTATCCTTTTGCCCGCCACCCATCGTGCCCTGGACGATGCCCGCGTCACCCACGCTGTTTTTCTCCAGCTCTTCGAGATGGCCCTCGAACTGCCCATTGACCTCATCGCCGAGTTCGTTCGCCTCAGCGAGCCCTTTGATTGGGGCGCGGGCTGGGTCTTTCAGCAAGTCCTTCGCGCCAAGGCCCGCCAGCCTGTGGGCGCGCGCAAAGCTCACTCCGATGGCTCTTTCGGTCCGCTTTACCCGTTTAAGGCGGAGCCACTCCATGCCCCCCTCGAGCGCAATGAAAACCCCGTTGGACTAGACGTAGACGAAGTCGCCGCCTTGCTCGAGTACGGGGGACCTTTTGCCCAATACTACGAAACCTACGAATACCGCCAACAACAGGTCGAGATGCTGCGCGCCGTCAGCACGGCCCTCTCCACGGGTCAACACTTGATGGTCGAGGCAGGTACGGGAACCGGAAAGTCTTACGCCTATTTAGTCCCCGCTTCCCTCTTTGCCATCAACAACAACACCCGCGTGATCATCTCCACCAACACCATCAACCTCCAAGACCAGCTCATTAAAAAGGACATCCCTGATCTGCGGGACGCGCTGGGGATCGATCTGCGCGCCACGGTCATGAAAGGCCGCTCCAATTACCTGTGCCCGCGCCGCCTGGACACGCTTCGCCAACGCGGCCCCGCCTCCGTGGAAGAAATGCGCGTGCTGGCCAAGGTTCTGGTCTGGCTGACTCAATCCGATTCCGGTGACCGCAACGAGATCAACCTGAATGGCCCGGTTGAACGCGATATATGGATGCGCATTTCCGCTGAAGACGAAGGCTGCAAACCCGAGGTTTGCATGGGCCGCACAGGCGGCGCCTGCCCCTTCTATCGCGCCCGTCAGGCAGCCCAAAGCGCTCACCTGCTCATCGTCAACCATGCCCTCCTCTTGGCAGACATCGCCACCGGCAACCGAGTCCTACCGGAATTTGATTACCTGATCGTGGACGAAGCCCACCACCTCGAAGCCGCCACCACATCGGCCCTCAGCTTCAAAGTCACCCAAAACGACCTGGCCCGCTTGCTTCGCGAGATGGGCGGCTCGGCGACCGGCATTCTCGGCCACCTGCTGCGCATGCTCCAGAATATGCTGCGGCCCTCCGAGCTGGCAGCGATGGAGCAAACCATCAAACGCTGCACCGATCTGCTCTTCCGACTCGAGCAAACCTTCCAGGCCTTCTTTCGCAGCATCGAAGATTTCCTGACCGAAATCCGCGAAGGCCGCCCGGTGGGTTCTTACGGGCAGCAAGAGCGCATCCTGGAAGCCACCCGCACCCTGCCCGTGTGGACCGACGTAGAGGTCACCTGGGACGCTGCCCATGAGTCCATCAAACTGCTTCTCAACTTGCTTTCCGACCTCTACAAATCATGCGGCGAATTAACCGATTCGGCGGACGAAGATTTTGAAGATTCCGTTGCCAACCTGGCGAACGCCTACCGCCGCCTATCCGAAGCCGACGCCAATCTGAACGGACTGGTCGCCGAAGCCCAGGCTGGCTTGATCTATTGGGCTGAAATCCAGCCGAATAGCAACATGCTCTCCCTGCAAGTGGCCCCACTTCAAATCGGCTCGCTCATGGAAAAATTCATCTGGCACGAGAAAGCCAGTGTCATCCTCACCTCCGCCACCCTCACCGCCAACGAGGGCTTCGACTACATTCGCAGTCGTCTCAATGCCGATGAAGCCGATGAGCTGCAACTCGGGTCGCCTTTTGACTACGAAAGTTCGGCGTTACTGTATCTGGTCAACGATATACCAGAACCGCAAGATGCCAATGGCTACCAACGCGCTGTTGAATCGGGGTTGGTGCGTCTGGCCAAGGCCACCAATGGCCGTCTGTTAGCCCTGTTCACCTCATACGCCCAACTCAAACGCACATCGCAAAACATCAGCGGCCCCCTCACGGAAGCGGGGATCACCGTTTATGAGCAAGGCGAAGGCGCCTCGGCCAACACCCTGCTGGAAAATTTTCGTGACGCCGAAAAAGCCGTTTTGCTTGGCACGCGCGCCTTCTGGGAAGGCGTCGATATTCCTGGCGAAGCGCTCTCCGTTCTGGTGATCGTCAAGCTGCCCTTCGATGTGCCATCCGACCCCATCATTGCCGCCCGCTCCGAGACCTTTGAAGATGCCTTCAACGAATACCATCTACCTGAAGCAATCTTGCGCTTCCGCCAGGGCTTTGGCCGTCTCATCCGCACCCAGTCTGACCGTGGCATCGTAGCCATCTTCGACCGGCGCATCCTTACCAAACGCTATGGACGCACGTTCATCGAGTCCCTGCCCACTTGTAAGGTCAAAGCCGGCCCCCTGGGCGACCTGCCAGCCACCGCGGCCCGCTGGCTAAACATGTAACTCGACTGTTCCGAAGACCTCGCGCATCCGTTGGCAGTAGTACTGAACATTTTCCCACTTCGCGTCGGGAGGAATGCGATGGTCTACGCACGGAATGAACCCGCCCAACGCGACCAATGGCTTCAGCCTTTGTACCTCGGTATCGATGGCCGCTTTATCCTGCGCAAACACCACCTTGTTCACTCCCCCCACGCCGCGCAGCTCGTCGCCGTAAAGCTCCCGCCAGGGGGCAATATTGGCATTCCATGTTCCCACCTCGATCGGAAACATGGTGTTGACCCCATTTTCAACCCAGGTTGGAATCAATCGATCGATTTTTCCATCGCAATCCAAAGAAACAATCCGAATCCCATGATCATTCAATAAATCCGTAATCCGCCGGTAGTGCGGGCCAATCTTTTGCGCAAAGAACCGAGGGCTCACCAATGGACCGTTCTTGAAGCAAATATCTTCCCACATATGCCCGTAATCGAAGCCATCGTACACATCCAGAATCGCTTTCAACCCGTTGTAACAAAGGTCCGCGGTAGTCTGGATGATCTCATCCACCAAAGCGGGGTCATCGCTCATCAAGTAGCTCAGCCCAACCACGCCGGCAATATCCCGAATGCGCCCCCACAGACTTCCGCACCACAGGCACAGGGGCCGGTCGCGTTCCGCTGGCTCTGGCAAATTGTTCAACCAGGACCAATCCACACGACTCGCATCCCATTGCAATCGGGGAAGGTAGTGCTGTTCCCAGGATGCCCGATGATTGAGCAAATGCTCCACTTCGGCTGGAATAGACCCGGCATCGTCTTTTTCAATGATGACGACCCCATCCTCATTCAGCACTTCGCGCCCCCCGCCAGGGTGCTCACGCACAATCTGCCGCTCAAAGCCAGGGCTCAGGCTGCTGTTCCAATAAAAACCGCCCGACCAATTGAAATCGAACCCCAGACGCGCCCCAATGGCATCATCCACGGCGTTTCCATCTGCCCAGGCCCCAGCCTCTTCGGGCGTAATGGTTCCTTGTTCCGCCCAGGCTGTCAGCGTCTCGCGCCAGAAACCAAAATGCACCAAAGGCAGCCGATCATATGGCTGGTAGTTCAAAACAGCCAGAGCGCGCTCGCGATTATTCACCTATTGACCTTGAACCACAGCGGTTGTCGTCCACCAAAAACTGGTTTCAGCGGCCTCGCGCGGTTGCATGATTTCCAGTTTTCCTTGATCTAGCCACAACACCGCCGGACGTGGAGCCAGGTTGTAGTTGGAAGCCATGCTCAACTGGTAAGCCCCCGCCACTGGCATGGCCAGAATGTCACCGCGGCTCAGCTCAGGCAACCTGACCATCGGGATCAGCTCGTCGCCAGACTCACAGAATTTTCCCACAACCCGCACGCTGTAATCCGCGGGCGCATCCGGTCGGTCAGCCAGGCAGGCCGTGTATAGGGCATGGTACAACGCTGGGCGAGGATTATCCGCCATCCCGCCATCCACTGCCGCCACAAAGCCCCCGTCCGCGGTGGTCTTGGTGGTCCCAATTGAGTAAAGGGCCACTCCCGCCCGCGCTGCAATCCACCGCCCCGGCTCCATGATGAGTTTCGGCAGCGGCCATCCGCGCCGCCCATATTCTCCTGTCACGGTTTCAGCCACGGCAGCGATCCACGGCTCAGGATCCGCAGACTCCCCCTCTGCGGTATAGGGAACTCCCCAACCACCCCCTGGGCTGATCTCCACGGGAACGCAATGTTCACTTTCCGCCAGCTCTATCAGCTTAATGATGGCTCGCCGGTACGGCTCATCTTCAAATATCTGTGACCCCAGGTGCATGTGCAATCCGCGCAGATCGAGATGCGGACTTTTCAGCGCCCTGCGAATCCCTTCCGCTGCCTGCCCATCCTGCAGCGGCAGCCCAAATTTGCTCGAGGCATGCGCCGTCTGCCGATACGGATGAGTATCGACCGTCAATCCAGGCGTTATCCTCAGCCACACCTGGGCATTTTTCCCTCGCCTGGCGGCAATTTGCTCCAGAAATTCCAATTCTTCCAGGCTGTCCACAACAATCGCCTGCACGCCCAACTCAACCGCCGCGACCAACTCTTCTTCCGATTTGTTGTTGCCATGCAGGTGAATTTTGTCTGCTGCGAACCCGGCTTGCCTGGCTATTCTCAATTCGCCCAGGCTCACCACGTCCACCCCGAGCCTCAGCATGGCTAGTTTCTGGGCAAATCCGAGCGAAAAGTAGGCCTTCGCTGCATAGGTGATTTCCACGATCCCAGGGTAAGCGGTCTGCAGATTCTGGCGCAGCCGCTCCACTTGCTTACGAACCGTTTCGCCATCATAGATGTATAACGGAGTGCCATACCGTTTGGCCAGGTCGCTCAAACAATGCCCAGCAACAGTTAACCGGCCGAATGAATCACGGCCGGTTGTTACAGGAAATATTCGCGAGATCTCGTTCATTTACACTTCCAGGTCCTCTGGCGCCAAAGGAGGCAAGCTTGTCTCATCATCATCGTCCCCGGCGCTGTTACCCGCAACGATGTGGAACTCGCTGGGGCGTTCATCGTCCGAAAACGCGCTGATCACGATAATCGCGTTCACGACAGAATTGCCAGCATTGCGCCAGCGGTGTTTCAACTGAGAAGAAAACAGCAAGCTGTCTCCCGCTTCCATGCGGTAGCGCTCACCTTCCACTTCATACTCCAGTAGGCCTCGCAGGCAGAAGACCATCTCATGTCCGGTGTGTATCAAGGTGGAAGGACCGCTGCTTCCGCCATTTTCCAGCGTGAGCAAAAAAGACTCCACATGCCCGGTGAATAGTTCACCGCCCAGCCCTTCAATCATCCCCCGCATGAATGGAACGCGCATCCGTTCAGAGGCTTTGACGAAAACCACTTTCTCGCGCAAAGGCTCTTGCCTGAAGAAAGCCGTCACCGGAACCTGCAAGGCTCCCGCCAATTTCGACAACGTGCTCACCGAAGGCGAGGTCAACCCGCGCTCAATCATGCTCAGCGCGTTGGCCGACAGGCCGCTGGTGCGAGCCAGCGAGCGCATTGAAATTTGTCGTTCTGCCCGTAACTGCCGTAGGCGTTGCCCGACGTCCACCGATTCAGCCTCTTTGCCGTATTGATCCATGCCGCCTCCAGCTTTGATGAATGCCTGATATTACTGAGCCCTGCCACCCTTCCGAGCCTTACTAACCCGGAAGCGGTTTTCTTCAATTGGGTCTAGAACAAACACAGGCGAATTCCCTCTGGCCCAGGGAGCCATGCCGTTTTTCCGCAGCCAGCGGCCCAAAGCCGGGCAAGACAGCTCTTTTCCGCCCTCGCTCCAAAAATCTTCCCCGGGAAGGGTTACCTCAACAGGCTCCGCTTCTCCGTCAATTTCCAGCAGGATCTTCTCCCAGTCCTTTTTGAAATATTCATCCCGGTCAGCCGGATGAACCCGAAATCCATACCCACTCCCATTTCGACTATGCGCGCCATTGTTCCAGGCATTGACAATCATCACTGACTCCTTAGGGAATTGTTTTTAGTTAATGACAAGATTGTAACTTAAAATGCGTGAGTTTGCCAAAAGCGGTCCAGACTGTCCGTGCTTTTGGCAAACTCACGCCGTGTACCTTGCCTAAGAGAGCCCGATGATCTTTTCCGTCAATGGGTCAATATCGATCTCGAAATACCCCGGTCGCGTGGGCAATCCTGGCATTGTGCTCATTTTCCCCACGAGGGGATAGAGGAAACCAGCCCCCACCGAAGCGCGGATTTCTCGCACCGGCAGCCGGAAACCGGTCGGCACGCCCTTCAAGGTTGGATCATGACTCAGGCTCAAATGGGTCTTCGCCATGCAAATCGGCAACCGATCAAAACCCAACCGGGTATAGTCTGCGATTTGGTCCTCTGCCTCAGCCGAAAAATCTACCCCGTCCGCTCCATATACCTGGCGAGCGATCGTCTCGATTTTTTCCTTGATAGAAAGTTCCAAAGGATAGAGGAAGCGGAAATCCCTCGGTTTCTCGGCAGCTCGCACCACGGCTCGCGCCAGTTCCAGTGCGCCTTCTCCCCCCAGAGCCCAATGATCCGCCACCACCGCATCTTCAGCGCCGCCTTCTTCCATCGAGGCCTTACGGATCATCTCCAGCTCAGCCGGCGAGTCGGTAGAGAACCGGTTCACCGCCACCACCACTGGAATGCCAAATTTGCGCGCGATCTTGATATGGTGGATGAGATTTCCCAATCCATCTCGCAGCAAATCCAGATTCTCATCCGTGTAGGCGGCATCCAAAGGCCGCCCAGCCACCACTTTGGGTCCTCGTCCCGAATGCATTTTCAACGCCCGAACGGTCGCCACCAACACCACCACGCTGGGCGTCAACCCCGATGTGCGACATTTTATATCAAAGAATTTCTCCATGCCAATATCTGCGCCAAAACCGGACTCCGTCACCACATAATCCGCCAGCTTGAGCGCAATTTTATCCGCGATGATCGAGCTGTTTCCGTGCGCGATGTTCGCAAACGGCCCGGCGTGAACAAAAACCGGTGTGCCTTCCAGCGTTTGCATCAAATTCGGCTTGATCGTGTCTTTCATCAACACGGTCAAAGCCCCCGCCACCCCCAGATCCTCGGCGGTCACGGCCTCGCCTTGTTTACTCAATCCAATCACAATCTGGCCAATCCGCCGGCGCATGTCCGCCAGATCGGTCGTCAAAGCCAAAATAGCCATCAATTCACTGGCTACGGTGATATCAAAACCTGTTTCGCGCTCAAAACCGGCTTCTTCGCTGCCCTTGCCAACCGTCACGCCGCGCAGAAAACGGTCACTGGTGTCGAGCACCCGCCGCCAGGTAATCGTTTCCGGGTCGATATCCAACCGGCACAGCCTGGCTCGCTCTTCCACGGTCAGCTCGTCTGGATCGCTCTTTTGAATACCCAACTTGGCCAGTCGTCCCAGCAAACCAGGGCCAAAGCGGCGCTTGCCTTTCTTATCCGCCGGGCACAACCGGTTGAACATCTGCTCATCCGTCGCGCCAGTTTCATGGAGGATGCGCGCGTCAATCGCCGCCGCCAACAGATTATTCGCCGCTGTGATCGCATGGATATCGCCGGTTAAATGCAGATTGAAATCCTCCATCGGAATAACCTGGCTGTACCCACCACCGGCGGCTCCGCCCTTGATGCCAAAAGTAGGCCCCTGACTGGGTTGGCGAATACAAGTCATTACCCGGTAGCCCAGGTGTGCCCCCAAGGCCTGGCTCAACCCCACCGTCGTGGTGGTCTTGCCCTCACCCAATGGCGTCGGTGTAATAGCCGTCACATCGATATAATGACCGTTCGGAGCGTCTTTCAAGCGCTCCAACACCGAGAGTTTCACCTTCGCCTTGTACGGCCCATATAGCTCTAACTCTTCTGGCAGCAACTCCAGTTCCTCGGCCAGATCAGCAATCCGTTTTAAGGGAGCAGCCTGGGCGATTTCCAGGTCGCTCGGCACAGGCGTCACGCGGTGAAGAGGGGTCGGCTTAAAGGCTCGTAGCGGTTTGGGATTCATACAAGTTGGCTCCTTTTCGTGTTTACGTTCATTATCCGTCCTTTCCCGGTGGTTGGCAAGGCATATCTGACAATTGTCTGACAAATTGCCGACATGGATCGTCTTTATCTCTCTATATCCGTTAACCCTCCAGGCAAAGTGCGATCTTCGATCCACGCCGCCACTGTTTGCGCAAACAGTTCCGGCGCGGTCATAGCCCAATTGTGTTCGCTGGCCAAAGTAGCCTTCGGCCCCAGGCTTACCACCACGCCTCGGCTGTTAGGCAGCACGCGAATCAAATCCCGCGCCGATTCTTTCATCTCACTATACTCGCGCGAGCCCACCACCACCAGGCAGCGCGCCATTGCTTTTTCCAGGCCGGTGGGCATCCGGTAGTTCACCGCCGAAAGGATATTCACAAAACCGCTTTCAGTTGTTTGTTGGAAGCTTCTTTTGAATTCCGCAAAATACTCCTCCGGAATTCCCGCCGAATAACGCATATTCAACCGGATCCACGCGTCCCAATTCCTGAACGGCTTCATAGCCAGCCGGTAACTCCAGCGGGCCAAAGCCGGCGAGGCCATCATCCCCGCGCCTTGAATCGGTCTCAAAATTGCCGAGCTAATCACGGCGCAATCAACCACCTCAGGCTGCCGCGAAAGCAGTTCAACAACCACCTGCGCTCCTTCGGAAAGCCCCACCACGTGAGCCTTCCCCCCCGCCTGCTCGCGGATCAATTCCGCGGTCAAATCCGCCGCCAATGAATGGCTGAAAGGCCCGGTTCGCGTGCTGTTACCCTGTTCAGGTAAATCCACGAGGATGCAACGATACTGCCCTTGCAAAGTCGCTGCTACCTTGCGCCACATCCAGCCGCCGGCGCCGCCGCCGTGGAGAAAAACGACCACCGGAGCAGTCTCAGCTCCAATCGATTCAAAGAAGAGCCCGCGCATGATTTCCATGCCTGAATTATATTGCATGTTCTCTCCTTTGGCGCTTGTCAGCCTCGGTGGGAATCCGCACCAAGTTCCTCTTGACATAGAGCATTCTTTTTGGTATTCTATATTTAGATTATTCTATAATTAGAATAAATAAGGTTTCCCACAAATGCCCAAACACGCCCAAACGATCACCAACCCCGAACTGGCCATTCTGGGCTTGCTGGCCGAAAGTCCCAAACATGGCTATCAGATCGAACAAGACATCCAGAATCGCGGGATGCGCGGGTGGACAGATATCGGCTTCTCTTCCATCTACCATATCCTCAATAAACTGGAGGCTGCCGGTTGGCTTGAAAGCGGACGTCAGGACTCCGCCGACCGCCCCTCCCGAAAAGTATATTCACTAACCCCCTCCGGCTGGCAAGCCTATTCGGGAGCCGTTCTTCAGCGTCTGCAAACCCCCCACCCTTTCACCACCGATTTTCCCCTGGCCCTGGCCAACTTGGGGGCATTGCAGTTGCCCGAAATCATCGCCACCCTACGCTCCCACCAGGCCACCCTGGCGAACCACATCCAACAGTTGCAGCAAAAACATCAGGCCGATCGGCAAATCGCCTCGTTGCCCTGGTTCGTCGACGCGCTCTTTGAGTATTCTCAAAACCACATGCGCGTCGACGCCGAATTCCTGACCACGTTGATTAGCAGACTCGAAAATTCAATTTCAAATGGAGAGAAAAATGACTGACCCAATGGACTTAAGCAAAGAATACAAGCACCTCTATAAGCCCTCACCCAAGGAGCCCGGCATCGTAGAAGTTCCCGCGTTCAATTTCCTGATGATTGATGGGCATGGCAACCCCAATACCAGCCCAGAATATGTAGCCGCGCTCGAAGCTCTTTACAGCCTGGCTTACACCTTGAAATTCGCCATCAAGAAATCATCCGGTGTCGATTTTAAGGTTATGCCATTGGAAGGTTTGTGGTGGGTGAAAGGCGGCCAAAACGACCAGGCCGAGTTCGTCAAGCAAGAAAAAGACTCCTGGTTCTGGACCATGATGATCCACCAACCACCCGTGGTGACCCCGGAATGGGTTGAAACGGCCCGCCAACAGGCCCTTGCCAAGAAGGGCGCCCCGATTCGCATTCCTGAAATTCGTTTTGAAAACTACCACGAGGGGCTCTCTGTCCAATTGATGCATATCGGACCTTACAGTGAAGAAGGCCCCAACATCGCTCGAATCCATGCCTTTGCCCTGTCGCAAGGTTACCGTCTGGAAGGCAAGCACCACGAAATCTATTTGGGAGACCCACGCCGCGCGGCCCCAGAAAAGCTGCAAACCGTGGTTCGCCAGCCCATCACCAAGTAACCCCCTCGCCCAACTCACACAATAAGCTCGATCCATTAACCTCGCCGTGCCAATCTTCGCGGCGAGGTTGTTTCATGTTGATATCTCAAATGTTAACAAATCCGAAAAACAGCTCTTTTTTATCCGAAATTCTCGTATTATTTGGCATTCTTCTACTTGATGATATATAATAATCATTGATTATTAGACTATAGTATGCTCCTGTCGGGTGTGCTTTCTGTGCGCCCAGCCCGGTCTGACCGTTCCGGCTTCTGTCATAAACAAAGAGGCAACCGATGATCGCTGACCTGGACGAAACGCTTCGCAACATGCTCATTGCCGAACTCCCCGTGAAGAACGGTGAAGTCGAAATCAGTTTCCATCAACCCAGGCGCGAATGGAGCACTCGTCTCACCCGCCCAACTCTCAATCTATTCCTCTACAAAGTCGCCCAGAACACCGCGCTCAGCCGTCATGAATGGGAAGAACTGCCCGGATCCCGTCAAAACGGGCAAGCCCAGCGCAAACGATCCCCCCTGCGTGTCGATTGCACCTACCTCCTCACGGCCTGGGCCGCCGATCCCCAGGATGAGCACCGCCTACTCACCCGCGCCATGATGGCCTTGTTCCGGGCCCCGGTCATCCCAGAGGAGCGCCTGGTCAACACCCTCAAGAACCAACCCTATCCTATTCAGGCAATATTGGCCGACCACCAACCCGATAACCCCGCCGAAATCTGGACTGCGCTGGATAACGAAGTCCGCCCGGCCATTTCTTATCGCCTGACCATCGCCCTGGATCCCTGGCAGGTCTTCACTGGTCCGTTGGTGCGAACCTTCACCTTGCGCACGGGCCAATCTGAACAGCTTCCTCTCCACCCCGAATTCCAAGCCAATGGCATATCAGCGGAATCATTGTTTTTTGGCGGAACGATCCGCCAGAAAGGAGGTGATCGCGCGCCGCGGCCCGCTGTGCAAGTGGCCGTCAAAGGCACCGGATTATTTACAACCACAGACAAAGAAGGGCGTTTTACGTTGGGCGGCCTGCCGGCCGGCCAGTACACCCTGGTCGCCTGGCCGTCCGCGGGACGGCCGGTCGAAAGGGTCATTACGCTGCCGTCCGACAAGGGCGACTACGATCTTGAATTTTGACGTAATCTCGACCGATCTGATTCGGAATCTCTACTCGATCTCAGGAAGGAGTACAGCACATGGCAACCTCTTATGCTTCCCCGGGTGTCTATGTTGAAGAAATAGACAAAGGGACGCGCCCCATCCAGGCTGTCGGCACTTCGATGGCGGCTTTCATTGGCATCACTGCCGAAGCCAGCCTCAAAGCCGTCGACCCGGCCACCGGCCAGCGCCAGGCAGTCGAATCCCGCCTCAACAAAGCCACCCTCGTCACCAGTTGGACCCAATTCGTCGATGTGTTCGGTGGCCTGACCCCCGGCGCATTCCTCCCCGACGCCGTCTATGGCTACTTTGCGAATGGTGGTGGGCCATGCTATGTGGTCAGCCTGCGCGCCCTAACCGAGGGCCAGGTCGCTGCCGCCCAGGTCGCCATCCCCGGCAAAGGCAAAGGCGCCAGCTTCACCGTGGTCGCCAAGGGAGCCGGGGAAGGCTTGCCCGTGGAAGTGCACAGCGGTGAGAACGAAACCTTCTCGATCACCATTAGCGGCGAAACCAAATCCGGCCTATCCATGAAAAAGGGTGAAAGCTACGTTGGCGATGCCGTATTCGCCGCCGCCAAGATCACTGGCGTGGGCAGTGTGCCCCCCGAAGATGGTCGATACACCCTGGCCGGAGCGGGCTCCCAACCGCTCGGCGTGGCCGACATCATCGGCGACCCAGCCGATCGCACCGGACTGGGAGGGCTGGAAGCCATCGACGAAATCCGCCTCGTTTCTGTCCCCGACCTCATGGTCGGTTATGATGGCTCACAGCAAGCCAAAGAACGGGTCAAGATGGTTCAGGAGGCGGTCATCGCCCACTGTGAACGCCTCAAGTATCGCTTCGCCATCCTTGACACGCCCCCTGGCTTGAATGCCCAGGCCGCCAAGGAATGGCGCGAATACATCAACTTTGACTCCTCTTACGCCGCCTTGTACTATCCCTGGTTGCGAGTGGCGGATCTGAGCGGCGGCGGAGCCACCACCAAGCTGGTCCCCCCCAGCGGCTACATGGCCGGTGTCTTCAATCGCTCCGACGCCAATCGCGGCGTCCATAAAGCACCCGCCAATGAAACCGTTTTGGGCGCGGTCGGGCTCGAACTCAATATTTCTCGCGGAGAACAAGACGTCCTCAACCCGCTTGGCGTCAACTGCATTCGCTCCTTCCCTGGCCGCGGTATTGTGGTGTGGGGCGCCCGCACCCTCTCCAGCAACGGCTCCTGGCGTTATGTCAACGTTCGCCGTCTTTTCATCATGGTGGAAGCCTCGATGGATGCTGGCTTGCAGTGGGTAGTCTTCGAGCCCAATGATAGCGCTCTGTGGGCCAAGGTTCGCCGCGATGTCACCTCCTTCCTAAGGGTCATCTGGCGCACGGGCGCATTGTTCGGCACAACGCCCGAACAAGCCTTCTATGTGAAGTGTGACGAAGAGCTCAACCCGCTCGAGATCCGCGATCTTGGCCAATTGATCATTGAAGTCGGCCTGGCCCCGGTCAAGCCCGCCGAGTTCGTCATCTTCCGCATTACCCAATGGGCCGGCGCCAACGCCGCCTCCTAACCCCTGATAAAAGGAGAAAACTATGGCCAACGATGAAAATCCCCTGGTTGGTTTTCACTTCGGCATCGACATCGGCAATGGAGTGATCACCGGCTATTTCACCGAATGCGCGGGCCTGGGCTCGGAGCACGAAGTCATCGAACACAAAGTGGTCGATAATGGCGGACATGAAATTACCATGAAGATCCCTGGCCGTCTCAAATGGGAAAATATCGTCCTCAAACGCGGTATCACCAAGAGCATGGACCTGTGGGACTGGCGCAAAAAGGTGGAAGACGGCAAGGTTGAAGACGCCCGCCGTGACGGTTCGGTGATCATGTACGACAACGCCCTCAAAGAGGTTGCTCGTTGGGATTTTGAACGCGCCTGGCCCGTGAAAATCACCGGCCCGCAGCCCAAAGCCGATAGCAACGAAATTGGCGTCGAAGAGATCACCATCACGCACGAGTATATTCGACGCGTGAAGTAACCGCTGCATGCAAACCGAAGTAGAATTCACGCTCCCGCGCGGATACGTGGACGCCGCGGGCCAGGTGCACCGCCAGGGCGCAATGCGCCTGGCCACCGCCCTGGACGAAATCAGCGTTCAAGCCGATGCGCGGGCGCGTGCCAACGAAGCCTATCTACCGCTGCTGCTGCTCAGCCGGGTCGTCACCCGGCTGGGCAGCCTATCAGCCATCACCCCCGGCGTTCTGGAGGGATTGTTCGCCTCCGATTTTGCCTATCTACAGGATGTGTACCTGCGCCTGAACAGCCCCGCCCCCGTCACCGTGACAGCCGCTTGTCCCCATTGTGGCGGGCAGTTCCAGTTGCAGGTCGCTCCGCTGGAAGGTTAACCGTGCCCGTGCAAAACAGCCACCTCCCCGGACCTCGGAATCGACCAGCGCCGGTCGATCGCGATTCGATTGCGCCCTTTCCGGTTGTCCCCGAAAGCCAACCCGCGCAAGAAGGACAGATCACCCCCGCGCTGGTCGCCGAAGTCGCCGAGAAAGTTTACCGCTTGATGTTGGCCGACTTGCGCATCGAGCGGGAGCGCCGCCGTAGGTAAAGGAGTGAGAGCCTAATCATGCCGATCCATTCGCAACTGCTCACCCAATCTCATCCCGCCTTTCGCTTCACCGTAGATGTGGACGGCGAACGCCAGGCTGCATTCACCGAATGCACCCTGCCTGCCGTGGAATGGGAAGCCGAAGAAGTCAAAGAAGGCGGGTTGAATGCCTACACCCACTTGCTTCCCGGTATGCGCAAAGCCGCCCGATTGACTTTGAAGAATGGCGTCGGCAAGACCGCTCTCCTGGACTGGTACATCCAATCCCTGGGAAAAACCGTTTCCCGAAAAGCCCTTACCGTCAGCATGTTGGACTCGACCGGCGAGACCGTCATCACCTGGCAAATAGAAGAAGCTTATCCTATCAAATGGACAGGCCCGGAGTTGCAAACGGGCAGCAGCTCGATTGCCATCCAATCCCTGGAATTCATCTGTGGAGAAGTGGCCGTAACCACCGAATGAACCGCCCACCTGGACTGCCCATCCTTCGCCGCCTGCACCGGGACAGGGACCAACATCCGCCCTTCCCGCCCCTGGATGTCACCCCGCTTCCGGCAGTCCCTGCGCGCCTAAGTCCTCCCAACCCCGAACTTCCCTCCGCATCCATTGTTGCGACCGTTCCCGTCCAACCCTTGTTGGAACCCGCATCACTCGCAGGGTTCGTCCCGCCTCCCCCGCGGGTTCTGGTTCCAGAACCCTCAACGCAGCAAGTTGTTCCTCCCACCGAACCAGAAATAGCTCCGGACTCAGAAGAGCCCGAAGGCTTCGATGAAGACACCTGGGCTCGTCTCTCAGCCATCTACTCCCGCCACGAACAGGCAGCCGCCCAACGAACCATTGAGCCTGTCGCCTTGCCGAGTGAACCACCCGCGCCTCTCTCATCGGATGCCGAACCACCCAGCCCACCCCAAACCGCAGATGAATTGCCCTCTCAACCGCTGCCGCTAGAAAGCGTCTGGCCGGTCCAACGTTCCGCCGAGCCTAACCCATCTGCGCATTCCGCGCCAAAGCAGGCTTCCCTCCCTCCTCCCCCGCCCGCCCCCGCCCCCGCCGCCACCGGGCCGGCCGCGGGGGGGGCGCCGGCGCGGCC
>CAYOHX010000062.1:0-26751 GCA_964403875.1 uncultured Anaerolinea sp.
GCGGGTTGTCGCGCAGTTCTTTGTCTTTGATAATCAGGCCAACCACGTCCATGCGGAAGCCGTCCACGCCGCGTTTCATCCAGAAGCGGAGCACGTCCAGCATGGCGGCCTGCACCTCGGGATTGCGCCAGTTCAATTCGGGCTGCTCCTTGACGAATTGGTGCATGTAATATTGTCCGGTGGCTTGATCAAACGTCCAGGCTGGGCCGCCAAAAAAGCTGCCCCAGTTGTTGGGCGGGCTGCCATCCGGTTTGGCGTCGCGCCAGATGTACCAATCGCGTTTGGGATTGTCGCGGCTGGAGCGCGACTCGAGGAACCACTTGTGCTGATCGGAAGTGTGGTTGGGAACGTAATCGATGATGATTTTAATGCCGCGCTTGTGGGCCGCGCTGACCAACTGGTCGAAATCGGCCAGAGTTCCAAACATGGGGTCCACATCGCAGTAATCGGCCACGTCGTAGCCGAAATCAGCCATGGGCGAGGGGTAAAACGGGCTGAGCCAGATGGCTTCGATGCCCAACGAATTGGGCGTGCCGTCGTTGAGGTAGTCCAGCTTTTGGATGATGCCCTGTAGATCGCCAATCCCGTCGCTGTTCGCGTCGGCGAAACTGCGCGGATAAATCTGGTACACCACGCTGCGCTGCCACCAGCGCAAAGCCTGCCTGTCCTGAGTCATGGGTTTGCCTCCGTCGAGATAGACGTAACCTTGTGGAAAAGTGCGGTTCAAATCAGGTTCATGGAGAGTTGCCGTGGCAAATGGTCATGCCAATTTCCATAGAGCCATCAGTCAGAGACGATCGTATTCTATTGTACAATGAAAACCAGTCCTTACGACGTCAATTGGGTCATTGGGAATTGGCGTGGTGAACCCTAAAATGCGGCAGCTACCACGGTAACTCCCAGAGAACCCGTAAATTCCCAATGAACCCGATTCTTTGCACCGGAGCGAGTATGTGGAAAGTTGCCGCGATTTTTGCTCTGTTTCTCCTGGTCGCTTGCGCGCCAGCGCAGCCGCTCGCCACGCAGTCTGTTGCCACGACCAACCCGGAGCCGACCCTTCAGCCAACCGATACGGTTCAACCCACTGATACCCCTCAACCAACGTTCACATTCCAGCCAACGCACACGCCCTTGCCAGCAGAGCCGCCTGTCTTTGCGCCGCCGGCGCTGGCTGAAGATGCGATTTCACCACAGAACGTTGCCCAGATGGCGCGCTTGGGCAACACCGGAAAACTGCCCTTTGGTGAGTACTCTCTGTCCCCCGACTGGACTTATCTGGCGGTGATGGAATATGTGCCGGGGGCTCCATACGATCGGCGGTTGACCCTTTGGGATGGGCGGGGATTGCTGGCGAAAAGCACCGAATTGCCAGCTTTGATCGAGGGTATGTCAATTAGCCGGGAAGGTTCCATCAACAGTCGGATTGTTTTTCTCTCCCAGGCTTACAGTGGCCTGGGAGTGGTTTCGTTTTGCTCTGCCTGCATTCAGCCGATGCTCACCTCTATTTGGGCCTTGGACGCGGAGGGCGATTCCAAGTTGTTTCCAATGGACATTGGGGGCTGGCAGATTGAATTTCCTACCGAGGAAGGTGGGTTCCTGGACGAAGAGGCCTACCCGGAAGGGATCCTTGGCCTGGATCGGGCGGGGCTCAACCTGTTAAGCCTTGTGTCGGGTCAGGCCAGGCGCATACCCGCGCCGGGCTATCTGGGATTGGCCGTTCATCCTGGCGGGCAGTTGGTGGCGCTGTATCGCAATGATGAAGTCAATGTGCTGGATATTTATTCAGAGCAATCGGTTCGCGTTCTTCCAAAGATTGGCAGTGATCGGATCTGGCTGGCAGTCTATTCGCCCGATGGGCGCTACCTTGCCGCTGCCGATGACCACAACAATGTCGTTTATGACGCCAATACGTGTGCCGTGCTGCAATCCTTTGCCTACCTGGGCGGGGCTTCCAGGCTGGTTTTCTCTCCCGATGGGTCCATTCTGGCGGCGCGGGGTGGGGAAAATGAGATCGTGCTGTGGGACACGCAAACCGGCCAGCGATTGCTGAGCTTTGTCGGCGCTGGCAATCTTTGGTTTTCGCCCGATGGTAGCCTGATTCTGGTGAATAAAACTCAGGAATTCGAGTTGTGGGGGCTGCCCTGATGAGTCTTGGTTTTCAGGTTGCGTGAGCCAGGGCCGCCAGAATCAGCGCGCGCAAGGCAGGGGCTTCCAGGTCCGTCGTTGATTTTAGCTTTACGTGGCGGGCGCGCTTGCCGGTTCCGGCCAGCAGCCCGACCGGGTCGGGCAGTTCGGCTCCCCGCGCAAAGCCCAGGTTCACCGCGCCCTTGAGCGGCATGATCACGCACACCAAGCCCTTGTAGGTGCGATCCACCCCGTAGGCCAACATGCGAGCGGACAAATCCAATTGTTCCACCGCCTGGGGGAAAAGCTCCAGCACCAGTGCGCGGGCTCGCAGGGCTAATTCTTGCACTTCCGGATTGTAGTCGGAGAGAAAAGATGCGATATCCTCATTCATGTTTTGAGTATAAACCAGAAGACCTCAAGGGTTTTGCGTAACCCTTGAGGTCTTCTTGGCCATGCGCCGTTCCTTACGAACGCGATGCTACTTTGAGTTCCACGGCCCCGAATCGGGGAAGAACAAGGATTGGCCGTACGTATCGATGCCAAACCCAGCGATTTTTTCTTGCGTGGGCACCGAGATCAGCCAGTCGATGAACTGGTTGGCCAGTTTGTTGTCGATCCCCTCGTTCTTGGCCGGGTCGACGGCGATCACGCCGTAGGGGTTGAGCAGAACGCTGTCGCCTTCCACCATGATCTGGAGGGTCAGGCCCTCGCCGGTCTGGGCCAGGTAGGTGGCGCGGTCGCTGAGTGTGTAGGCTCCCATTTCTTGCGACATGGTCAGCACGGCCCCCATGCCCTGCCCGGCGGAAACGTACCAATCTCCGGCGGGTTCGATGGCGGCGGCTTTCCACACGCTCTTTTCCTTGCTGTGCGTGCCCGAATCATCTCCGCGCGAGACGAAAGGAGCCTGGGCCGCGGCGATGGCGGCGAACGCCTCGGCGGCGCTGGTCATGCCGCTGATCCCGGCGGGATCGGATTCAGGTCCGACGATGACGAAGTCATTGTACATGACGTCCTCGCGACGCACGCCGTGGCCTTCCTCCATGAAGGTTTTCTCGGAAGCGGGCGAGTGTACCAGGAGCACATCCGCGTCTCCGTCCTTGCCCATCTGCAAGGCCTGACCAGAACCCACGGCAATCACTTCTACGGTGACGTTGAACTCTTCTTCGTACATGGGCAGAATGTAGTCCAACAGGCCGGAATCCTGGGTGCTGGTGGTGGTAGCCAGAGTCAGGGTTTTTGGCTCGGCTGGGGTGCAGGCCCCCAACAACAGAATAGCGATCATGGCGAACAAGGTGATCTTTCGGAACATATTATCCTCCACAGGTTAGTAGATCATCTCCCCTTGAACGAACGCGCGCGTGCGCGGATCGGAGGGGTTTTCGAAGAATGGATGGGTGGGGGCAATTTCGATGATGCGCCCGTTGAGCATTAGTGCCACCCGGTTGGCCAGGCGGCGAGCCTGGAACACGTTGTGGGTGACCAGAATGATGGTGGTTTGCTGAGCCTGGTTGATTTCGCGAGTGACTTCCTCGATCAACCCCACGTTGTACGGGTCGAGGTTGGCGGTGGGTTCGTCCATGAGCAGGACGGTGGGGCGCAAAACGATGGCGCGCGCCAGGGCCACGCGCTGGGCTTCGCCGCCCGAGAGTGTGCGGGCCTGGGAGCGGCGCAGCGGGGCTAACCCCATGCGCTCCAGCACGCCTTGCACCTGCTCGTGCGAATCGGTCAGGCCGCGCAGCTTCAACCCGTAGCGAATATTATTCTCTACGCTGTCGTGCAGCAGAGCCGGGCGCTGGAACACCGTGGTTACCTGGCGGCGTTCTTCCATAGGCAGGCCAGGCGTCACGGGCTTGCCCTGGTAGCGCAGTTCGCCGTTGTCGGGATATTCGAGGAAGTTGAGCATGCGCAGCAGGCTGGATTTGCCCGCTCCGCTGGGACCCACCACTGCCAAAATTTCGCCCGGCTCGATCTCCAGCCGCTCGATGTCCACCACCGTGCGGCCCTCGTAGATCTTTTGCAGGTTGCTGAGCTGGTAAATGGGGTCCATCATTTGCCCTTGCCTTGCAGTTGGGTGACCCCGAAGTTGATCAGGAAGGACAGCATCAGCAGGACGATGCCCAGACCAATCGCCAGGTCCAGGTTGCCGCGGCGCGTTTCGAGCATGATGGCTGTGGTCAGCACGCGGGTCGAACCGTCGATGTTGCCACCGACCATCATCACCGCGCCGACCTCGGAGATGATGCTGCCCAGCCCGCCCACAATGGCCACCACCAGCCCCAGGCGCGCCTCGCGCAGCACGGCCAGGGTGGTTTGCAAACGTGTGGCGCCCAGCGAACGCACTTGCAGGCGCAGGTCGGGATTCACCTCGGCCACCGCCGACATGGTGTAGCCGATGATCATAGGCGTGGCGATGATCACCTGGGCTACGATCATGGCCGGGACGGTGAACAGCTCGGGCACCCAGGGCAGGTTGAGCGGGCCAAGGATGCCGCCTTTAGATAGCGTGACGTAGACCGCCAGCCCCACCACCACCGGGGGCAGGCCCATGCCTGTGTAGACGATGGCCTGCGCCAGGCGCTTGCCCTTGAAGCGGGTCAGGCCGAGCAAGGCCCCCAGAGGCACGCCCAGAGCCGTGCTGATGACCAGGGCGATACCGCTGACGCGCGCAGACAGCAGGATGATCTCCCATAAAACGGGGTCACCGGTGAAGAAAAGGCGCAGGCCTTCGCGGATGCCGTCCCAGAGTTGTTCCATAATTCCATACGAAAAGAGGATATCTAATCACCGAGGTTGGGGAAGTTCAGGGTTTTTCGTCCTTACCGTGAGTAGGCACAAAAGATGAAAGGACCCCGAATTCGCGGGTGTATAGTTGTATGCTTACAACAAGGAAGAGTATAGTCCATTCAGGGGGTGTAGTCAACGGAAACTACTGCTCATCAATGCGCGGGCGGAGATGCTCAATAACAACAGCGCCTGACCCCTTCTCCCAAATTCATGTACAATCAATCCAGCGTTTCTTTTCTACCTCCGCGAGGTTCCCATGTCTCCTGAATTCGCTTTTTCGCACTATCCTCCCAAGCACAACTGGTACAACCGCGGCACATGGCCCGCCCATTGGGTGCTTTGCCCCGGCGCCGAGCAGCCCCCTGCCGTGGCGGCTTACCGCCTGCGCTTTACCCTCACGGAGGCCACCCGCATGGTGTTGTACGTGACCGCCGACGAGCGCTACGAGTTGTTTTGCGACGGCAAGCGCGTGGGGCGCGGTCCCGAGCGCGGCGACCCGCGCCACTGGTTCTACGAGACCTACACCCTGGACCTGAGCGGCGGCGAACATCTGCTGGCGGCGCGGGTGTGGGCGTTGGGAGATTGCTCCCCTGTGGCCCAGATGAGCGTGCATCCCGGCTTCCTGCTCTGCCCCGCCGAAGAGCGCTTTTGGGACCTGCTGGCCACCGGGCGCGCGGACTGGGAGGCCAAACTGCTGCATGGCTTTTCTTTCACCCCGCCCATGAGCGCCATTTTCGTGGGGCACAAGCAGTCGCTGGACGGCGCGCAATACGGCTGGGGCTTCGAGGGCGGTGAGGGGCCGGGCTGGCAATCGGCCCGCTTGCTGGCGGCGGGCGCTACCGCCGGGGCCAACAACGAACTGCCCGCCGACTCGCACTTCCTGCTGCCCGCGGTCTTGCCTCCGCAGATGGAAGCGCCACGCCATCTGGGCAAGGTGCGCAATATCTCCGCGCCGGGTTTGAGCCAGACCCACAGTTTGCCGGTGCGCGCTGCCGATCATCGAGCGGATGAAGAGCCCGCCTGGGACAATCTGCTGCGCGGGGCGGGCGAGCTGATCCTGCCGCCCAACACCCGCCGCCGGGTGATCATCGACCTGGAAGATTATTACTGCCTGTACCCCGAGTGGGTGGTTTCGGGCGGCGCGGATGGCACGCTGCGATTGCAGTTCCAGGAGAGCCTGTTTGCCGACACCGCCACCTGGGACAAGGGCCGCCGCGGCGAAGTGGAGGGCAAGTTCTTCACGATGGTCTGGCGCGACACCGACGGCCTGGGTGACAGTTTCAAGTTGGATGGTGGCGAGCAGCGCCGCCTGGACACGTTGTGGTGGAACGCCGGGCGCTACGTGGAGGTGCTGGTGGAGACTGCCAACCAACCGCTCACCATTCACAGCGTGCTGTGGCACGAGACACGCTACCCGCTGGAAGCGCGCAGCGCATTCCAGTCGGACGACGCGCGCTTGGACAAAGTGTTCAAGCTGGGGGTGCGAGGTCTGCAAATGTGCGCCCACGAGACCTACATGGACTGCCCCTTCTACGAGCAGATGCTGTACGCGGGGGATGGGCGCCTGGAATGCCTGGTGACCTACGCCTTGACCGATGACGATCGCCTGCCGCGCAAATCTCTGCTGCTCTTCGACTGGTCGCGCCTGCCCGAAGGCCTGACCCAATCGCGCTACCCTTCGCGCATTCGCCAAATCATCCCGCCGTTTTCGCTGTGGTGGGTGGCGATGGTTTCCGACTACCTGTTGTGGCGCGGCGACCCGGAGTTTGTGCGTTCGCTGCTGCCGGGCGTGCGCGCCGTGTTGGATGCCTTCACCCATCTGCGCGGAGCAGACGGGCTGGTGCGTTCGCCGGAAGGCTGGAACTACGTCGATTGGGTGCCCGCCTGGGAAAGCGGCGTTCCCCCCGGCGGCCTGCCCGGCCAAATCTGCGGGCCCATCAACTGGCAGTACGTGCTGGCCCTGCGCCTCTCTGCCGGGCTGGAAACCTACTGTGGCGACAATGAGCTGGCCGTGCGCTGGCAGCGCCTGGCCGTGGAAACCGCCCGCGCCCTGGCGGAGCGCTATTGGGACGAGGCCCGCGGCTTATACGCCGACGACGCGGCCCATACCATCTTCACCGAACACAGCCAATGCCTGGCGGTGCTCAGCGGCCTCATTCCGGCCCAACACCAGGCTGAGATCTCGCGCAGCCTGTTCAGCGCCAGTGACCTGACCCGCCCGACCGTGTACTTCATGCACTACTTCTTTGAGGCCTGCCGCGAACTGGGGCGCATGGACATGTTCTTCGAGCGGATGCAATCCTGGTATGAGATGAGCGAAATGGATTTCAAAACTACCTACGAGACAGATCCACCCTCGAGCACCCGCTCGGACTGCCACGCCTGGGGCGCGCACCCGTTGTTCCACTACTTCAGCTCGGTGCTGGGCATTCGCCCCATCGCCCCTGGCTTCGAGGTGGTGGAGATCCAACCGCAGTTGGGGCCGCTGAAACAGGCCGCCGGGCAGTTGGCTCACCCGCGCGGCAGGGTGGAGGTGGCCGCGGAAGCCACGCCGGAAGAGCTGCGCGTGCGCGTGTCCCTGCCCAAGGGCGTCAAAGGCGTCCTGCGCCGCGGGGAGCAGTTAATTGATCTGGCGGCGGGGTATGCGGGAGAGATGGTTCTGCCGTAGGTCGGATTGAGGGCGGTGTTTCCGTAATTAGAAGAGGGCTAGATCGCTTGATTGTCCCATCCATTGCCCGAAATCCGACATCAGATCAGGAATGTCTACCGCTCCGCTCCCACATCTTCCCGTCCACTACGGCAAACAGGGCCGTGGCGGTGAGCAGGCCCAAGGTCAGCCCGGTTTGCGGCAGGAAGGCGGCGGCGGTGGTGAAGGAGGCGTGCATCAGCACGCACACCAGCATGTTGCCGCGGGTGCGGTTGTAAGCCCAGGTGGTTAGAAACGTCGTCAGCACGGTCCCGATCAGGCGGTTGAGCAAGGCTTGGGGCATGTTTCCGGGCAAGATTGGGTGAAAGCCGTTGAAATACAGGGGCAGATACCAGAGCGCGGAGAGCAGTCCAAGGATCAACGCGGCGGCCAGCGGGGAAAAGCGTTCCTGTAATCGGGGCAGGGCAAAGCCGCGCAAAGCGGGTTCCTCGCTGAGCGCCCCACCGAACAAGAGCAGGTACACGAAGGTCAGCACGACGGTCAAAACCACCTGCCACCACGCCCCGCGGATTTCGACGCCGAGGGTGGAGAGTCCCAGAGCCTGTTCCAGCAGGTTCCCCGCCAGGACGAGCACGGGCAGCCCCAGCAGGGCCAGCGCGTACCAGCCCGGCGCGGTAGAGGCGCCCGGCGGAGGCAGCAGCAGGCGGCGCATCTCCCCCGAACCGCTGAGTGCCCAGGCCGCCACCCAGGCCGGGCCCAGCCACATCAAGCCGCGCGCGATCCAACCGGGGACGGAAGCCTCCACGGGTGTGGCCGAGGCATAGGGTAGGGCCACGAAGTACAGGATGCCCGTCACCAGCCAGCCGCCCAGCAGCACGTCCCAGCGCAGGCGGGGTTGGGCCTCCCCGCTCTGCCCGGCGCGCAGCAGCAGGGTGAGCACGGCGGCAAAGGCCGGGGCAAAAGCCGCAAAGGTGCATAAGTGGCGAAAGAAGGTGCGGTCGGCGGTCCCAACCAGGCCAGCAATGAGCCACAACAGCCATGCCAGCAGGTAGGTGAGGGCAAAGAAGACCCAAACGGGCCGCTCGGCGGATTGTTTTTTGAGCCAGGCCATCCAATTGTTCATGCGCGCCTTCCTTCGGAGTGGAGTAGATGTTGTTCCCGTTATGCTTCGGCCACGATTACCGCCGGTTGGGTCAGGTTGTGAATCCATTTGCCGGAGCGGAAGCGCCACAGGCCAAAGCCCAGCCGGACCAGTTCCTCGCTGACGATCATCAAATAGACCCAATAAATGGGCAGGTGGAAGACGAATGCTCCCAGCAGGGCGGTGGGCACGCCCACAATCCACATCGAGCCGCCTTCCAGGATGAGCCCAAAGCGGGTGTCGCCGCCAGGACGCAGTACGCCCACCACGGTGGTCATGTTGGCCACCCGCGTCCACAAGGTCAGCCCCATGATGGTCATCAGGTTTTTTGCGTTGGCAATGGCCACCGGCGAGAGCTTGTACAGCACCGGCAGCAGCCCGGTGGAGGCCACCAAAATCAGGCCCACCACCACCGCCCCCGAGACGCCCAGCACCAGCGAACGCCGCCCGTAGACGCGGGCGGTTTCGGTGTCACCCGCGCCGATCTTGTTGCCAATCATGATGCCGCCCGCCTCGGAGATGCCGATGAAGATGACAAAGCCCAGGCTTTCAAAGGTGCTGGCAATGTTCACCGCCGCCACGGCATCGGTGCCGATGCGGGCGTAGATGGCGTTGTAGGTGGTCATGCCCAGCGACCACAGGCTTTCATTGAACACCACCGGCAGGCTGGTTTTGAGGAAGCGGCCCACGAATTCGCGGTTGAAGGCGAACATGGTGTTCAGGCGGGCCGCCACGGGCGTGCGCAGTTTGTAGATGAGGAACAGCAGCACAGCGCATTCGATGGCCCGGGCAATGACCGTGGCCAGGGCCGCCCCGCGGATGCCCATTTCGGGCAGACCCAGGTTGCCAAAGATGAGCAAGAAGCTGAAAGCGGTCTTGAGCGAGATGGCCAGCACGCTGGTAAACATAGGCAGGCGCGTGTTGCCCGTAGAGCGCAAGGCCGCCGCGAACACGAAGGTCAGCGCCGTGGCCAGATAGCTGAAGGCCACAATGCGCAAGAAGCCCGAACCGTTGGCAACCACCTGTGGGTCGTTGGAGTAGATGCGCATGATGACACCGGGGGCAATTAGCGCGATTACTGTGAAAAGGCCAGCCGCTCCCACGCCCAGCGTCAGGCCAATGCCGACGACTTTGTGAATGCTGGCAACGTCATCCTTGCCCCAGTACTGGGCGGTGAAGGCCGCCGAACCACTGCTGACTCCAAACAAGACAAAGAACAGGACAAAGCCGAACTGGTTGGCCAGCGATACCGAAGCCACATTCACGTCGCCCAGTTGACCGATCATGACCACGTCGATCATGTTGAGAGCCGAAGCGATAAATTGTTGGACGATGATCGGGATCGCAATGGTCAGCATATTGCGGTAATAAGCGCGGTCTTTGAACATACCTGGAAAAGCCTTTCTTACAATTAATCAAGACAAACGCTGGATGATAACCGAAAGCAGTTTACTCGTCCAGGCTGATGCATTGCGGCGGCGCGGTGACCCAGGTATACAGGCACACCAGGGTCCAACCGTCCTCAAAACGGGCAATCGCCAGCGAGTCGGTCCCGCTTTGGCCCAACGGGCGGGGAATGGCGTAACGGTTGGTGGGGTCCCGATCCCATTGCAAGGTGTAAGGTTGGTCGGCGTGGGCGAGGAAATCATTGACCGCCCTGACCCGCAGCGCCCCAGGCAGGGCGGACGGTTCCGCGACGCCCCGGCCTTCTTCAATCAGGTCTTGGGCGCGAGTCAGGATTGCGCGCGCTTCGGGCGGGTAGCCAGAGGCCACCGCCAGCCAGCCCACAAGCAAGACCAGCACCAGGGGAATGGCTGCGCTGAGCAGTCGGGAGCCATCCTCGCGGCGGATGCGCTGCCGCCAGTTCAAAGCCCCGCGGAAGAGCGCCACCACCAGGGCCAGGGCGGCCACCATAGGTAGGGCGATGATGAACAAAGCCGCAACCACAATGTCCAGGCTGCTCGAATTCAAACCGGTTTCGACCAGCGTGGCGGCGTCCATGACCAACGCGCCCAGCAGCCCGCCGAGGAAGATGCCCAGGATGCTGTTGTTGGGCCACGCGCTGGCCAATCCCAGCGCCCCGCCCAGCAGCATGAACAGCAGGCCAATCACCCAGGGGCCCGGCGCGGGATGATAGAGCGGCAAGTCGGGCAGGTACAGGTGGTTGATCGATTGGCTGATGGAGCCGTAAACCAAGCCCAGCGCCAGGCCCAACCAGACGCCAAAGCGGCGGCGGTCGCGAATCCAGCTTTTTTGTCGCGCTGCCAGCGTGTCATCGTCGGGCACGTGCAGCAGGGTGCGCATTTCAGGCGTCAGCCCGGAACGTTCGGAAGGAAAAGTATCGTTCATGGTTATCACAGGCCAGGGTTCAAAGAAAGGGACTCACTGCCCAGCGACGGTGGAAGGGCTGCTTCCACCCCCGGCTGAGCGGTCTTGAAGCGGACTTATGGCGGGATTGTCAGGCCATCTTTCATTATAACGGGTGATTCCTGCCTGAGAGCCCGCCTTTTTGGGGGATCATTGGGAATTGGCGTGGTGAGAGCCCGCTGGTTAGAACCTTGTGGTAGGGTGATGTTATGGAACCAAAAAATCTCGTCACGAATTAGTGAGCCGAAACAGAAAGTTTCATATATAATCGTAATGGTCTTGATGATTTTGCGCCAAACTTTTCCTTGCATTTGATCAATTTCCCTTATCGTGTTGATTTAACCCAGCCATTTCAGTCGACATAGCGTCTCATCGTTCAAACTCGATGGGATCCATCTAGCAATCAATGAGCGCAGCGCGCCCGGAGGAACTATGGTGGTACTCAAGACAGAGATACGCAAGGGGGCCTATTTTGACTCGGCGGTTCTGATGAAATTACAGCGTTCGCTGCTGGGCTTGCCGGGCGTTCAGGATGCCGGTGTGGTCATGGGCACCGACGCCAACAAGGACCTCCTTGAACACATTCACCTGTTGTCGCCCCAGGCGGCGGCGGCCCGCCCCGACGATTTAATCATTGTGGTGAGCGGGGAGGCAGAGGCGGAACTATCCGGCGCGTTGGGCCAGGTGGATGAACTGCTGGCTGCTCGCCGCCCGGCCCAAGACCAGGCTCGCCGCCCCAAGAGCACGGAAGCCGCGCTCGCCATGCTGCCCGAGGCGGGCTGGGTTTTGGTCTCGGTGGCTGGGCGTTATGCGGCGGCGGTGGCTCGCCAGGCTTTGCGCGATGGTAAACACGTCTTCTTGTTCAGCGATAATGTCTCGGTGGAAGAGGAGATTGCCCTCAAGCAGCAAGCTTTGGCATCCGGGCTGCTGGTCATGGGTCCCGATTGCGGTACCGCCCTCATAGGCGGCATCGGCCTGGGTTTTGCCAACCAGGTGCGGCGCGGCCCCATCGGCGTGGTAGCCGCCGCCGGAACCGGTCTGCAGCACATTACTGCGCGCATCCACCAGTTGGGTGGGGGAATCACCCACGGCATCGGCACGGGGGGGCGGGATTTGACTGAGAAGGTCGGCGCGGTCACCTTCCGCCAGGCCCTGGAATTACTCAGTCGCGACCCCGAGACCAAAGTGATCGTGCTGGTTTCCAAACCACCCGCGCCGGGAGTGGCCGACGAGGTGCTCAAGCTGGCCCGCCAGGCAGGCAAACCCGTGGTGGTCAACTTCATCGCCCGAGCCAACAGCGCCTCCCGGCTGGACAACCTGTATTTCGTCAACAGCCTGGATGCCGCCGCCGAACTGGCGGTGGAATTGGCGAGGCAAGGTTCGGCGCAGCCAGAGCCGGAATTGGGTCTGGAACGTTTCGCCGCCGGGCAGAAATACCTGCGCGGCCTGTATTCGGGCGGCACCTTGGCCTATGAAGCGCAGCATATTCTGGCCGGGTATCTGCCCAGGGTGTATGCCAATGCGCCGATTAATAAAGAATTGAAGATGCCCAACGCCAACGTCAGCCAGGAGCATTGCATTGTTGACCTGGGCGAGGACGAGTTCACCCAGGGCCGCCTGCACCCAATGATGGACAACGACTTGCGCATCCGCCGCCTGCTGGAGGAGGCCGACGACCCCTCGGTGGCGGTGATCCTGTTGGACGTGGTCATCGGTTACGGCTCGCACCCCGACCCGGCATCTGAGCTGGCCCCAGCCATCGCCAAAGCTTGCGCCAAAGCCCAGGCCGCCGGACGCTTTTTGGAGGTGGCGGCGGTCGTCACCGGCACCGACACCGACCCCCAAGGGCTGGAGACGCAGATCGACCAGCTCAAGGCGGTGGGGGTGTGGGTGAGCACCAGCAACGAGACCGTCACGCGTTATGTTGGCCGCCTGCTGCGCGCGTTGCAAGGCAGCGCTCAGGTCGAGCCGCCCTTTAGACCGGTGGATCTGGCCACTTTCCAGAAACCGCTGGCGGCCATCAACGTGGGTCTCGAATCCTTCGCCGAAAACCTGGTGGCCCAGGGCGCGCCTGTGGTTCATGTGGATTGGCGTCCTCCGGCGGGTGGCAACGAACGCCTGGCGGCCATTTTGGAACGCATGAAGCAGCAGCCATAGCTGGCTCCGGTCATTTTGGAGGGTAAAAGCATGGTAGATATTGATAAAGCAAACGCAGCCGTTGTGGAACGCATGATGGAAGCCCGTCCGGTGGTGACCGGCGTGGCCCGGGCGCTGGATGTCATTCCGGGAATGCGCGAGAATCTTCTGCTGCACGCCGGTCCGCCAGTCACCTGGGAGCGCATGGCCGGACCGATGAAAGGTGCAATGGTAGGCGCGTTGATGTTTGAGGGCAAGGCCAGGGATTGGGCCGAGGCAGAGGCGCTGCTTTCATCGGGGCAGGTGAGCTTTGAACCCTGCCATCACCATGCCTCCACCGGGCCCATGGCCGGGGTCATTTCGCCCTCCATGTTGGTCTACATTGTGGAGAACAAGACCCACGGCAACAAGGCTTTTTCCAACCTGAACGAGGGCCGCGGCAAGGTGCTGCGCATGGGAGCCTATAGCGCTGAGGTTCTGGACCGGCTGCGCTGGATCAACGAGGTGTACGGACCGTTGGTGGGCAAAGCCCTCGAAGCGATGGGCGGCCTGGATTTGCGACTGCTGTTGGGCAAAGCGCTGCATATGGGGGACGATGGGCACAACCGCCTGGATGCCGCCTCGTTGTACTACACCACCTTGCTGGCTCCGCATGTGGCGCGCGTGGCCCCCAACCCTGATACCGCCGCCGAGGTGATTCGCTTCATGGGCGATAACGCTCTCACCACCCTCAACCAGACTATGGCGGGCTGTAAAACCATGACCGAGGCTGGGCACAATGTGGAAGGCAGCACCATCGTGACCGTCATGGCCCGCAACGGCACCGATTTTGGCATCCGTGTGAGCGGCCTGGGCGACCAATGGTTCACTGGCCCGGCGGGGCATGTCAAGGCTTTGTATTTCCCGGGCTTCAGCGAGAAAGATGCCAATCCCGATATTGGCGACAGCACCATCACCGAAACCGCTGGCATCGGCGGTTTTGCCATGGCAGCGGCGCCCGCCATTGTCACCTTCATCAGCGGCACGCCCAAAGATGCCATCGATACGACTCTCGATATGTATGAGATCACCTTCGCCGAGCACAAGCATTTCACCATCCCGGCATTGGATTTCCGTGGCACCCCCACCGGCATTGATATTCGCAAGGTGATCGAGAAGGGTATTCTGCCACGGGTGAACACGGGTGTGGCTCACAAAGACCCTGGCGTAGGTCAGGTGGGCGCGGGTGTTGTCACCCCGCCAGCCAGTATCTTTGAGGAAGCCCTGATCGCTTTCGCGCAGAAGTACGGTTATGAATAGGATTTTGCTGGCCGATTTTCGAGGATGATTTTACAAGTTTTGAATAGAATGAATGGATAGAGGATCACTCCATGATTATTGACGGAGAGCATTTATTCCACGCCCCGCGCGATATCGTCTACCAAATGCTTCAGGACCCAGAGGTGTTGGCTGGAGCGCTTCCGAACGCTCAATCGCTGACCAAGATTGACGATGAGCACTACGAAGCGGCTTTTCACATCCGCATTGGCCCGGTTTCGGGGATGTTTTTGGGGAAGCTGGCTGTGGTGGAGGCTGTGCCGCCGGAAAAGTGCGTGGTGAACCTGGAAGGCCGCGCCGGGCCTGCCTTTGCGACCGGACGGCTGTTTATCAATTTTTCTATGCTTTCCGAAACCACCACTTTGCTGAAATATATCGGCGAGGCCGAAGCGGGAGGCGCGTTGGCCAACGTTGCGCCGCGCATTGTGGAGCAGGTAGCCCGGCGGTTTGTTAAACAGGCTTTTCAATCGCTGGATAAGATGTTGCAAGCCCGGCAAAAGCAGGCAGGTTTGGCAAACTCAGCCCAAGGTGATGGGTCTGGGGGCAAATCGCCGCAGTGAAAATGGTGTTGTAATTCATGTTGGCCTGTTTGCGCGCCAAATGATTTCTCGGCAAGTGCTTGAATGTCTGAAAGTGGCTCTAAGGGATGGGGGAAGAAGGCCAGGACTGCGAAAGGAGGTGTCTTGAGAGGAAAGATAAAACTGGATAGGTTCATTGCAAATATTATGCAGTCCGCGAATCAATAGGAGAATGTTCCTCATGGCTACAAAAGAAAAAGCGAAAGCGAAAGTATTTGGATATTTGCCCAATGACACGCCTCCCTTTGGGCAAATGGTCCTGCTGGGCTTCCAGCACGTTTTGACGATGTTCCCTGCCACGGTCCTGGTGGCGCTGTTGATGGGTTTTCCCGTGCCCACCGTTTTGCTCATCTCGGGCGTGGGCACCATCCTGGCGCTGTTGGGTTCCAAACTGACCATCGGCAAGTATATTCCGCTCTACTATGGTTCCAGCTTCAGCTATCTGGCCGCGGTCATGGCCATTACCAAGACTTCCTTTGGTGAACTGGCCGACCCCCATTTGCTGTCTGTGGTCCAGGCGGGCTTCATCGCTACCGGTGTCATCAACATCATCGTTGGCATCCTGATCCGGGTGGCCGGCGGCAAGAAAGCCATTGATATCATCTTGCCTCCCTCTGTCACCGGCCCGGTGGCCTGCTCCATCGGTATCGGTCTGGGTTTGGCGGCCTTGAACAACGCCACCGGCATCACCGGCCCCACCGGCGGCCCGCAAGTGTCCGAATTCATCGTGGCCTTGCTCACCCTGGTGATCACGATTTGCTTCTCGGTGTACCTGCAGGGCAAGGGCTTCATCGGCATGCTGCCCATTCTGTTGGGCGCCATTGCTGGCTACCTGATCGCCATCCCCTTCGGGTTGGTCAACATCACCTGGGGCAACCTGTTGCGCGTGCCCACCTTCAATTTGCCGGTGTTCAACGACCCCATGACTCTAACAGCCATTGTGGGTATCGGCATCATGGCCATTGCCACCATCCCTGAGTCCACCGCGCACCTGTACCAGATCAGCCTGTACGTTGACCATTTGGCCGAACAACAGGGCCGCGAGAAGTACAACCTGTCCCAGTACATCGGCCTGAACTTCATCTTGGACGGTTTGGATGACATCGTCAACGGTTTGTTCGGCTCGGTTGCTGGAACGAACTATGGTGAGAACAACTCGTTGATGGTCATCACTCGCAACTACTCCGGCCCGGCCTTGATCACCGCCGGTGTGATTGCCATCTTGCTAGCCTTCGTCGGCCCACTGGCCGATATCGTCCAATCCATGCCCTCGGCAGTGGGCGGCGGCCTGTCCATCTACCTGTTCGGTGTCATCGGTATGCAAGGTATTGCCCTGATGATCTCGGAAAAGGTCAACCTGTATGATCCTCGCCAACTCGCCATCGGCGCGGTCATCTTGATCGTCGGCATCGGTGGTAACATCGGTTTCGCCAACAGCATGATCCCCTTCCCTGTTGGCAGGGTCTTCCCCGATGGCCTGCCCGCCATCGCCTTTGCCGCAGTGCTGGGCATCCTCATCAACCTGATCTTCGTAATCATCAAGCCCCCGGCAGAACGCCAGGCCGTCAACAAATAGCTTGATTCTTCGCTCAATTTGAAGAACAGCTCCCGGTATCCAATCTCCTACTGGGGGAGGCGATACCGGGAGCTTGTAACTACCGACCGTTGGTGGAAAACGCCCCAATTTCCTTCGAAAAATTGGAGTTTAATGGATAAAAAGAAAAGCCAACACTATAACTTTTGCTACGACGTCATGCCGGCGCTGTTCCATTCTCAGACCGACGAGTTTATGAAGTACATCGAGCGTGATGGGATCAATTTTCTGGAATTTTGGTGGAAGCACGTGGGCAGTCAGCTCCCGGCGGAGATGCTCGTGCCGTTTTCAGGCATGAAGTTCACCATCGAAGAGCGCTCGCCCAAAACCAGCATTGTGTTTGTCAGCCTGCCCCCGCCTCGCCAGGAAGGAGAGATGTTCTTTTTGGCGTTGGTGCGCAACCCCGAAAGGCGTTTTGCCTGGCTGCGTCTGCCTTCCACGCGCATGGTGGGGCTGGTAAAGCGCTCCAAAGACCAGTTTGAGAGCGGGACCGAGCTAGGCGATTTGACCCCGCGAGCCATCTTTGTGTCGTTGGGGTCTGGTCCAGAGCCTTCACTAGAGGCTTTCAAGCAGAAGGTTTTTGAGCTCACTCGGTCGAAAGCAAAGGTGTAAATACAGGTAGGGAGGAAGTATGAAGTTCGATGTAGGCATGATTGTAGTCATCGTATGCATTGCCATTTTCTACTTGCGCTTGATCCAATTGCGCGGGCGACGGGCGCAAGAGCGTCGCGCCGCCGAGTTGGAGCGAATGCGTGCCCCACGCAAACCCAAGGACGAAGCTCCGCCCGCCCCTCCTCCTCAGCCGATGGTGAAAATTGCCAGTTGGTGGCTGGTGGGAGGGGGAGCCCTGGTCATGCTGGCGGGACTGCTCCTCAAGACCTCGCCCGAACTGATGCCCGCGCTGGGAACTTTTTGGTGGGTAATTTTATCTGTTGGGGTCCTAATCTTTACCTTCAGCCTGAAGTGATTTTGGCGGGTGTGCTAATTGTCAGACAAAAACAGGACTCCGTCAGCTTGTCAAACAATTGCGAGTATGCTACTATTTTTGTAACTGGTTAGCCCAAGGGGAAAGAAATTCCGCAGCTTGCTTCTACCCCTGAGGAGTTGCCAGTTTTTTGGCTCGATCCATTAAAGATATCGTTGTGCTCCCTTTAAAGTGGCTGTTACAGCTCCCTGAAGCTGAGACCTCTGTTAGCGTGATTCAATAACCTGGAGAGGAAGCCGACTTATGCACAATCCACATCCTGGACTCCCTGAATTAGATTATGTCAAGCCTGCCTCCCTGGATGAGGCCAGCCGTTTCCTGGCGGAGCATGCCGGTGAAGCGCGGCCTTTCCTGGGGGGAACGGACTGTATTGTCCGCATCCGTGACGGGGTTTGGACGGCCAAGTACATGGTGGACGTCAAAGGCCTGGAAGGAATGGACACGCTGTTGTTCGACCCCCAACAGGGGTTGACCATTGGGGCGGCTGTGCCGATGAACAAAGTGGCCGCCCATCCTGCTGTTCAACAACACTACCCCGGCCTGGTCGAAGCCTGCCATTGGGTTGCCAGCTACCAGCTTCGCTCGCGGGCCACCATCGTCGGCAACATCTGCAACGCTTCGCCCGCGGGCGACACGCTGGGCGCAAGCATGCTCTACGGTGGCGTGCTCAAAGTGTTTGGCCCCCAGGGCTTCCGCGATGAACCCCTGGATGGGTTCTTCAAAGGCCCTGGTAAAACGAACCTGAAACCCGGTGATATTGCCCTGGCGATTTCCTTTCCGCTTTCCAATCCAGGACATGCCTGCCGATACATTAAGCTGGGTCGGAATAAGTTGGGCGACCTGGCCATTGTTGGCGTGACGGTGATGGGCGCTCCGGCGCGAACCGCTTCGGGTTACCACTTTGGCATTGTGCTTTCCTCGGTGGCGCCGGTTCCGCTGCGGGCGGTGACAGCCGAATCCATTTTGGATGCTCGGAAAATCAATGAAGCCCTGATTGCCGAAGCAGCCCAGGCAGCGATGGACGCCTGCAAGCCCATTGATGATACCCGCGGCGGGGCTGCCTACCGCAAGCAGATGGTGCGCAATCTTACGCGCAACGGTCTGATGGATGTGTGGACCAGGATCCGCAAATAAAAGGAGGGCGCATGTCATACCATCGAATTACCCTCAAGGTGAATGGCTCGTTGGAAGTGGTGGATATTTCGGGCAACATGACCCTGCTGCAAATGCTGCGCGAAAAATTGGCCCTCACCGGCACGAAGAACGGCTGCGCTTCGGGAGAATGCGGCGCATGCACCGTGCTGATGAATGGCGATGCGGTGAATAGCTGCATGGTGCTGGCTGCCGAATGCGACGGAGCCGAAATCGTCACAGTGGAAGGGTTGGCGAGGAACGGCGAGATGGACATTGTGCAGAAAACGCTCATCGACCTGGGCGCGGTGCAGTGCGGCTTTTGCACGCCGGGTGTGCTCATTTCTGCGCGAGCCTTGCTCAACCGAAACCCCCATCCCTCCGAGTTTGAAATCCGCGACGCGCTCAGCGGCAACCTGTGCCGCTGCACAGGGTACAACCGCATTGTAGAAGCAGTGAAGGTGGCCGCTGAGATCGAAGGCCAGGAAGGAGCATAAGATGGCAGCCGCTCAATCGAGTACCTCATCTGTGGTTGGAAAGAGCGTCAAGCGCATCGATGTTCACGACAAAGTTACCGGCGCGGCGCAGTATACCGACGATCTTGCCTTTGGCAATGCCTTGCATCACTGCCGGGTCAAACGCAGCCCCCATCCCCACGCGCTGATCAAGAGTATCCATTACGACCAGGCCCTGCTTATTCCGGGCGTGAAGGCGGTGGTCACCGGGGATGATTTCCCCGATTTCATCGGCCTGTATCTGAAGGATCGCAATATTTTCGCTCGCGACCGGGTGCGCTTCATTGGTGAACCGGTGGCCGCGGTGATCGCTTCCACCGAGGAAATCGCTGAGAAAGCCTTGGACAGCATCGATGTGGAATACGAAGTACTCCAACCGGTGTTGGATCCCGAGTTTGGCGCCAGCAAAGACGCCCCCGTCATCCATCCCGATCTGGAAAATTACGAACACCCCAATTTCATTTTCCCCGAGCCCGGCACCAACATTGCTAACCACTTCAAAATTCGCAAAGGCGACACCACCGCCGCCTGGCCGCAGTGCGCCGCCATTGTGGAACATACCTTCCGCATTCCGCAGGTCCAGCACGTGCCCATCGAACCGCATGTGGCCATTGCCAAAGCGGAAGAAAATGGTCAGGTCACCTTGTGGGCTTCCACGCAGTCGCCTTTTGCCCAGCGAGCCTTGCTTGCCAAAACCCTGCACATCCCCGAGAGTGACTTCCGTGTCATCGCCCCACTCATCGGCGGCGGTTTTGGCTGCAAAGCGGGGGTGACAATGGAAGGTGTGCCGGTGGCGGCGGCGCTCAAACTCAAGGGCGTACCGGTCAAGCTGCGCCTGACCCGCGAGGAGGAGTTTTATACCAACTTCGTCCGCCAGGGGCTGGTGATGAAGCTCAAGGTGGGTTGTGATAAAGACGGCAACCTGCTGGCCATGGAAAATACCATGTATTGGGACGGTGGAGCCTACACTGAGTACGGCACCAACGTCACCCGTGCCGGAGGCTATTCCAGCACCGGCCCGTATGACATCCCCAACATTCGCACCGACAGCCTGTGCGTTTATACCAACCATCCAGTGGGCGGCGCGTATCGTGGCTTTGGCATGGCCGAACTGCACACGGGGGTTGGGCAGATCATGGACATGCTGGCCGACAAGATGGGCATGGATCGCACCGAATTCCACCTGCGCAACTGTGTGCGTGGTGGGGATGTGCTGGCCACGGGCATGGTGATCCACGAGGTGGGCCTGACGGAGTGTATCGAGAAGGTAGCCCGCGCCTTGAGTTTGAGCGAGAAGGAGCCGCCCTCGGCCCCCAACAAGCTGCGCGGCAAGGGCATTGCGCTGGCCTGGAAAGCCCCCGCCATGCCGCCCAACGCTGGTTCATCGGCGTTGGTGAAGATGAACGCCGACGGCACGGTGAACGTGAGCGTGGGCGGGCAGGAATTGGGTCAGGGCGCTTTCACGGCGATGGCGCAAATTGCCGCCGAGACGCTGGGGGTGCCTTACGAGTCCGTGAAAGTTTTGGGCCCCATCGACACGCGCTATTCGCCGTACGAATGGCAAACGGTTGCCAGCCGCCTGACCTGGAGCATGGGCAACGCGGTGCGCAATGCGGCCCTGGATGCGCGCAAGAAGATTCTCGACATGGTGGCGCAATCCTGGAATGAACAACCCGAAGATTTGGACATCAAAGACGGTTACGTCATTTCGTATAAGTCCGAAGAATCCATACAGGTGAAGGATTTTGTGGTTTACGGGCTGCCCAAGCCCAACGATCAGGGCTGGTTGGGCGGACCGGTGGTGGGGGCGGGCTCGTTCATGCCCACCTACGTCACCGGGTTGGATGCCGAGACCGGCCAGGGCGAGCGCGCCGTGGTACACTACACCACCGGGGCACAGGGCCTGGATATTGAGATCGACAAGGACACCGGGCGCATCACCGTGCTGCACGCTGCCTCGGCATTTGATGTGGGCAAGGCCATCAACCCCGATATGGTCAAGCAGCAGATGGAAGGTGGTTTTGTCCAAGGGCTCAGCTCGGCTATGTTCGAGGAATGTCAGTTGGTGGGCGGCGAAATGCGCAACCCCAGTTTCGTGGATTATCGCATCTCTACCGCCATCGATGTGCCGGAGAAGATCGATACCTTCATCGTCGAAACAGCGCAAGACGATGGACCGTTTGGCGCGCGCGGCATTGGCGAACACCCCCTCGTGCCGGTCATCGCCGCGCTGGCAAACGCCATCTACGACGCGACCGGCGTGCGAGTGACCAACCCACCCTTCAGCGCCGAGAAAATTTATATGGCTTTGCTCGAAGCGGGAGTGGTAAACTAGGGTTAATGAATACGTGAGCCGGGGTGCTTTTACACCCCGGCTCATTATCCCAGATGACAGGAGAAGAATATGACGGATTCAGTCGAGTCTTCGGTGGGCGGACGCGAAGCTTTGTTGAAACAGCTCCGCGAATACCGCGAGAAGGCTTTGGAGGGCGGCGGCAAAGATCGTGTGGACGCCCAACATGCCAAAGGCAAGCTGACGGCGCGCGAGCGCATCCTGCAGTTATTGGATGAAGGCAGCTTCCAGGAGGTGGATGCTTACATGGTCCACCGCCAGACCGATTTCGGGCTGGACAAGAGCCACCCTCTGGGGGATGGCGTGGTGACCGGGTACGGGAAGATTAACGGTCGCCGGGTGTGCATTTATTCTCAAGATTTCACCGTGCTGGGCGGCTCGTTTGGCGAGGTGGCCGGGCAAAAGGTTTGTAAGATCATGGACCTGGCCATGCAGGCTGGCGTGCCGATGATTGGCCTGAACGATTCGGGCGGCGCGCGCATTCAAGAGGGCGTGCACAGCCTTTCGGCTTATGGCGAGGTGTTTTACCGGAACACCCTGGCCAGCGGCGTCATCCCACAACTCAGCGTCATGCTGGGGCCGTGCGCGGGCGGCGCGGTTTATTCCCCGGCTTTGACGGATTTCATAATCATGACCAAGGGCATTAGCAACATGTTCATCACCGGCCCCGAGGTGATCAAAACCGTCACCGGCGAGCAGGTGGACACCGAAACTCTGGGCGGCGCGATGGCGCATTCGGCTACCAGCGGCGTGGCCCATTTTGCCACCGAGAATGAAGCCGAATCGTTTGAAACCGTGCGGCGGCTGCTCACTTACCTGCCCTCGAACAATGCAGAGCCGGCTCCAGCCGCTGCTTTGAACGATGACCCCTGGCGTATGGACCCCGTCTTGGATACGCTGGTGCCTGCCAATCCCAGCGAGCCGTATGACATGCGTATGGCGATTGAGGCGGTGTTCGACCTGGGCAGTTTCATGGAAGTTCACGCCAACTTTGCCCAAAATGCTATTGTGGGTTTTGCCCACCTGCACGGGCAGCCCGTGGGCGTGGTGGCCCAACAGCCGCTGGTCATGTCCGGCGTCATCGACATTGATGCTTCGGATAAGATTGCGCGGTTTGTACGCTTCTGCGATGCCTTCAATATTCCTCTGATCACCTTCTCGGACTCGCCGGGCTTCATGCCGGGGGTGAACCAGGAGCATGGTGGCATCATCCGTCACGGCGCGAAGATCGTCTACGCCTATTCCGAGGCCACTGTACCCAAGTTGACCGTGGTGACGCGCAAGGGTTACGGCGGCGCGTACATCGTGATGAGCAGCAAGCACATCCACGCCGACCAGGTTTTTGCCTGGCCTACTGCCGAGATTGCCGTGATGGGCGCGGATGGCGCGGTGAACATCCTCTTCCGCAAAGAGATCGCCGCCGCCGCCGACCCGGCCGCCGAGCGCGCCCGGTTGGCGCAGGATTTCCGCGACAAGTTCTCCAACCCCTACCGCGCCGCCGCCAACGGCTACGTGGACGATGTGATCATGCCGTCGGAAACGCGCCCGCGCCTGATTGCCGCCCTGGAGCTGCTGCGCGACAAGCAGGCCAAGATGCCCGCCAAGAAGCACGGCAGCATGCCGCTCTAAGCCGGAGGAATTCTAGTGAACACTGATTTTTCTGCCGGTTTGCAGGTCAGCTTGTTGGGCCTGATGATTACCTTTGTGGCGCTGGGGGTGTTCATCCTGATCATCTTCTTGCTCAAATCGCTCTTCCCCGCGGAGACGGCGCCCAAGGAGGACGGCACACGGAAACCCGCCGAGATTGCAAGCGAAACGGTGGTGGATGAAGATTTGGGCGAGGTGGTGGCAGCCATTGCGGTGGCTCTGGATCATGCCCGGATTGGACCCGGCAGCCGTTCAACATCCCTGGGCCAATCTTTGCAGGAAGGGCGCGGCTCCTGGTGGGCCGCCCGGCGCTCAGAAGCCGGTGAAGGCAGCGTCAAACAACGTTAGGAGTTGGAAGCAATGAAAAGAACAATGAAAGTAATGGTAAATGGTAAGCCATACGAGGTGGAACTGGGAGACGCCTCGGGTGGGCAGATGGAAGTGACCGTGAATGGCGTTGCCTATCAGGTGACCCTGGAAGAAGGCCAGGCCCCCGTGGTGACTCCGGCGGCTCCGGTTAAGGTTCCCGCGGCAGCCCCAGCAGCACGCCCGGCGCCCCGCCCTGCTGCCTCCGCTCCGGCAACCGGCGCCTCAAGCAACGCCTTCACCGCCCCCATGCCGGGCGTGATCATGGACATTTCCGTGGAAGCAGGCCAAAAAGTGAGTGTGGGGCAGCAGTTGTGCGCTTTGGAAGCAATGAAAATGAAAAACGCGATCCGCTCTCCGCGCGAGGGCGTTATTTCCGCTGTGGCCGTCACGGAAGGCCAGCGGGTCAACTACGGCGACGTTCTCTTTCAGTTCGAATAGGCGGGGCCCGCATGGATCTTACCAATCTCAGCATCTTGCTCGATGCCTTCCGCGCGTTCACCTGGCAAAACGGGGTCATGCTGCTCATCGGCGGCCTGCTGATCTTCTTAGCGGTCAAATATGAGTTTGAGCCCACCTTGCTGCTCCCCATCGGCTTTGGAGCTTTCCTGGCCAACCTGCCCCTCACCGGCGTGACGGATGAGGGTGGGTTTGTTCGCATTTTGTATGATTTTGGGATCAAGACCGAATTGTTCCCGTTGTTCATCTTCATCGGGATTGGCGCGATGACCGACTTTGGGCCGCTGCTGGAAAACCCGCGCATGGCTTTGCTGGGCGCGGCGGGGCAGTTGGGTATTTTTATCACCTTGCTGCTTTCGCTGGCAGTGGGTTTTCCGCTCAACGAAGCCGCTTCCATCGGCATCATCGGGGCCATCGATGGCCCGACCGCGATTTATGTTTCGTCGAAGCTCGCGCCGGTTATGCTGCCAGCCATTACCGTTACGGCTTACAGTTATATGTCGCTGGTGCCCATCATCCAGCCGCCTATCATGCGCCTGATGACCACCAAAGAAGAGCGCCGCGTGCGCATGCCCTACTCGCAAACCCCCGTGTCTCGGGCGGTGCGGGTGCTTTTCCCCATCGTGGTGACGGTGGTGGTTTCGCTGATTGCCCCCAAAGCTTCGCCGCTGATCTCGTCGCTGATGTTCGGTAACCTGCTGCGCGAAGCCCTGGTGGTGGAACGTTTGAGCAAGGGCGCCCAAAACGAGTTGGTCAACCTGGTCACTTTGTTCCTGGGGTTGGTCATCGGCTCGACCATGAACGGCAATACCTTCTTGAACTGGTCTACCCTGGCGATTTTAGGGCTGGGTCTGCTGGCCTTCTGCATTGACACGGTTGGCGGCGTGTTGTTCGGCAAGCTCATGTACGTGCTCTCGGGCAAAAAGTTCAACCCGCTCATCGGCGCGGCGGGCATCAGCGCCTTCCCCATGTCAGCGCGCATCGTTCAGCGTGTGGCTGCCGAGGAGGATTTTGAGAACTTCCTGCTCATGCACGCTATGGGCGCGAACGCAGCCGGGCAGTTGGGCAGCGTGGTTGCCGGTGGTGTGGTGCTGGCGGTTTTGGCTGGGGTCATGTAACGTTCGTCTTGATTCCAGGTTCACGTTGAATCGGGTTACCATTGTTTTTCTTTGACGGAGGGAAAAATGAAACTGATCGATTTGACCATCCCCCTGGGAATTGGCACGCCTGCCTGGCCTACTTACGAGCCATTGCAGGTCAAGTATTTTAAACGCCTGGCGCCCAACGGAGCCAACGGCCAACTGCTCACCCATTCCAATCATTTAGGCACGCACCTGGATGGGGAAATCCACTTCTATACCCCCGGCAAGGACATCGCCTCGCTGACGATGGATTACCTGGTGCATGACGCGGCGATTGTCGATCTCAGCGACGTGTGCGGCGATTACGATGTGTACACCAGCAAGATGATCGAAGAGCGCGTGGAGGTCAAAGAAGGCGATATTCTGGTCATTCATACCGGCTACCATCACTTTGGTTGGGATATGCCCACTGCCGACGAGATACGCTACATGGTCAAGCACCCCGGTCCCGACCAGGAATTTGCCGATTGGGCCAAGGCCAAGAAGCTGCGCTGGATCGCCGTGGACTGCGGCTCGGCCGATCACCCGATGAATACCATCATTCGTAACTGGATGCCGCGCCAGGCCAAGCAGGCCGAGCATGTTTTCCAGAAGAAATTTGGCATGTCGCTGGAGCAGTTCTTCGATGACAGCAAGTATCAGCTCATGCACATCGACATGTTCCCCGAAGAGATCATTCACGCCGAGTGCTTTGGCGGCGAGCTGGATTTGCTGCTCAACCAGCGCTTCACGGTGGGATTCTTCCCCTGGCGTTTTGTGGACGGCGAGGCCAGCATTGGCCGTGCCGTGGCTTTTGTGGAGGATGCCAAATACGCCGAGCTGATGAAACTGCGCGATTCGCTGCCCAAGACCAAATTCGGCGACGCCTACAACCCGGCTCATGTGGAGAGTTTGAACAAACTCTCGAAAGCTAATTTGGCTTAGCGCTGGGTTTTAACGCAACACGACCCGTGCCTCGCGCGGGTCGTGTTGCGTTAAAACAGACACATTCCTACCAGCGCATCCAGGCCCGATGAACTGCCGTAATCCAGCAAGCCTCCCAGGGCTCGGAACGATTCAGTCCCCGAAAGGATGGCGTCACAAGCCAGCAGCAAGCGCTCTTCGGCCTCTCCGGCGGCAGCGGCTTCGAGGAGGTTGGCGCTGAGGGCCGTGCTGTGCTCGAACGCAGCTTTGACCAACGTTTCGGTCAACGCGTCGCTGCCCGGCCGCGACCATCCGGCCCGGTGGCGCATGAGCAGCAGCCCCGCCAGGCAGTCGTCGCCGGATGGCGTCAGCCCGCGCCCCAGGCCAACCAGCCCTTGCAGTTGCTCTGCTGCGGCAGTGATCTCTCCTGTTTGCAATGCGAGCCGGGCAGTCCGCAAGCGCGCCAGCGGGGCTTCCAACTCCGCGGGGAGTGGGGTAGGGGGCTCGTCCCACCCCAGCAGGCGTGGCAATAGGGGCGCCCAACCCGCGACGGGGCGGG